>NZ_CP104065.1 GCF_026651605.1 Alicyclobacillus dauci
TTCGATCCCGGCGTATTCCGCATCGGCGACACCATTTGCGAATCGGGATCGTTTCACTTCGAAAAGTTGCCGATGTTCTCACCGGAGCACTTTGCTCGGGTCAGCGTCAAGAACACACTGAAGTACAAACAATTCCACAAGGGCATCGAGCAGTTGTCCGAGGAAGGAGCCATCCAGGTCTTCCGCCAAGCGAACCGAACCGAAGATTTGGTTCTCGGTGCCGTCGGCCAACTGCAGTTCGAGGTTTTTGAGCACCGAATGAAGTCCGAATACGGGGCTGAGGTGGAGCTTATCAACCTGCCGTACTCGTTCGCCCGGTGGATCGAAACAACCCAGGACGTCGAGAAACTCAGTTACGATAGGTATTCCAACATCATTGTCAAAGACAAGGATGAGCGAGTGGTCATGCTGTTCCCGAACGAGTTCTCCATTCGTTGGTTGATCGACAAGAACCCAGGTGTCGTTCTGCATTCCACTTCGTTTGACATGTAAGGATGTGGGGGACTTGCTTGAGCGGCGGTCGGGTGATCGCCGCAATAGCGGGCTCCCGTTATCCGAGCTTCGCCCCACTGCTTCCCACGGTCCCGCCCCTCGACCCATCAAACACTTCACCAATAATGCCTTACCTATTTTACCGACACATCGTCGGTATAATCCTCTTAGGTACCGACAATGTGTCGGTATGAATGGCTAAGGGGTGTTTCAAAATGCCGTTGGTGCACATAAATGGGACACACATCTTTTATACGGACAATGGTGAAGGAAACCCAATCGTATTTATTCATGGGCTGGGTGCCTCAAATCAAATGTTTGAACCACAAGTGGAGACTTTCTCTAGACAGTGGCGAGTGATATGCCCGGACGTGCGGGGAAACGGTCGATCGGGAAGGCTGACTGGTCCAATTGGCAGCGTGCTGGATCGACAATGTGATGATGTGAAACTGTTACTGGATGAGTTGGAAATTGAACGGGCTGTACTAGCCGGGACATCATATGGTTCACGATTTTCTTGGTGAACTTGGATGGTGAGACAAGCATGACACGTGTACGAAAAATCCACTTGAACGCAGGAGGGAAATTCTCAACTGCGCCTTGAAATTGTTTGAGACAGAGGGGTACCGAAATGTAAGTATGGAAGATATCGGCCGGAAATCTGGAATTGCTCGAACCACTATGTATGAGTACTTTTCAAACAAGGACCAAGTGTTGTTTGCTCTTGTGGAGGAAATTGCTGAAGCGTTACACTCGGGTCCCGGTGCAGGCGATACATGTCTGGAACGACTCGAGAAGTTGGCGGCGATTTACTTACGTAAAATTGCGACCAACCAAAGTCTATATCTACTGCTGTTTCAGGAATCGCCTGCACTGTCTGATGAGCTCTCTACGAAGCTGCTGACATGGCGACGTGAACAATTTTTGCAAGTGGTCGGAATTGCGGAAGATGCGTTTAAATCAGGAGAACTGCGCTCAGAAATCAAGGTGGAAGACGTTGGCTTTCTCTTTCAAGCGGTTGTGGGACAGCGGGCAGGTGAGTTGCTGATGACGCGCCAACAAGTCAATCCAGATGAAGAGGCTCACCGTCTCGTTCAACTTTTGTGGTGGGGAGTGGGAAGTGTACTACCTGGAGGACCGAGAGATCCCGTGAGAATTCCCGGTTCATGACGCGATTTATAGACGGGGGCTGTCCTAATGGGCAGCCCCTAAGGCAGTTGTTCGCGTAGCGTGAACCCGTGTCCGTGATGGGCCTATTCGAGGTTGGCATGTCTTGCAAACATTGTTTGTGTCGTTTCGTTTCTTTGTTCCATAAGTCCCAAGACAAGGGAATCATATAGGATCAGCAGGCTCTGTTCGAACAGAGAGCCCATCGGCTGGATGGTCGTCGATCCGTCACCGGTCTCCTGCTTGGCCTGAGCGTGTATGTGAATGACCACGTCCGACAGTCGGCCAATGCTTGACGTAGAAGCCGTCGTGACCAGGGCAACAGAACCGCGTAGGCTTTTGGCCTTTTCGGCCATGGCCACAAGACTTTTCGTTTCCCCAGAACCGGAACCAACAATGAGCAAATCACCTTCGGAAAACTGTGGCGTGACTGACTCGCCTACCACATAGGCGTGTATACCGAGATGCATCAGACGCATGGCGAACGCTTTTGCCATGAGACCTGACCGTCCAGCGCCAGCCACAAAGACCTTTTGCGCGCTGATAATTTTAGCGGTGAGATCCGTTAGTTCCTCGTCCGAAATCGTCTGCATCGTGCGTGTCAGTTCCAGAACAACTGCGCTTGCATAGTCTTTCATCTGCATATCTTGCGTCATCCCTGTTGGATGATATTTCGCATTTCGCGTGCGACGGATTGCTTGTCCGATTCGCCGGTGATACCGCCACCGACAATGACAATATCAGGTTCTGCTTTGACAACTTCAGGCAGTGTGTTTAACTTGATACCGCCGGCAACGGCTGTTTTCGCGTTTTTGACAACACCTTTGATTGTGCGCAGGTCGTCGAATGAATTTTGCCCAACTGCTTGAAGATCATAACCTGTGTGAACGCAGATATAGTCAACGCCGAGTGCATCCACTTGTTTAGCTCGGGTTTCCAAGTCCTTGACACCGATCATGTCCACAAGGATCTTTTTGTTCCGCTTCCTGGCCTCTTCGACAGCGCCTCGAATCGTTTCGTCTTCTGAGACACCGAGTATCGTGATGATATCTGCACCCGCTTCAGATGCTCTCATCACTTCGTACCCGCCAGCATCCATCACTTTCAAGTCGGCCAAGACTTCTAGTGACGGGAATGCATCTTTCATGGCTTTGACAGCGTGAAGCCCTTCGTCGATCACGATAGGCGTCCCGATTTCGACAATGTCGATATAGTCCTGGACCTCTTTGACGAGATCGATTCCCTCTGGAATGTTGACGAGATCGAGCGCTAATTGAAGTTTCATAAATCCATCCACTCCCAGAATTGTTTTAAAGTCGCGGCGTCGATGAGACACGGCCCTGTGTACTGCATCGACTAATATGCTCCACAGGGGCTTATGATATACTCAATAGGCCTGAGTGTGTAGTACATACTTTTTCGTGATATAGTACCTAAATGGAAACTATGAACGGAGGGGAATCGACTTGAAGATGACCGATTTTAACTGTGAAAAGGAATTAACTCTGTCGGTCATTGGCGGCAAGTGGAAAATGATCATTCTGTGGCATATCGGGTTGGACAGCCCGCAGCGGTTTAGCAAGTTGAGGCGGTTGCTGCCGAAAGTAACACCGAAGATGTTGACCGCGCAGTTGCGGGAACTTGAAGACGACGCGATTATCCATCGCAAAGTGTATCAACAAGTGCCTCCGAAAGTGGAGTACACGCTTACGGAGCACGGAAAGAAACTGATCCCAATCTTGGAGCTCATGTACGATTGGGGAAAGTCCTATGCGAAGGATATGAACATCGATATAGCGGAGGTAAAATGAGTACAGCTAAAATTTCACATGAGTTTAGCAATCTTGTCAGGGAAGTTCGCAAGAAGCATGTCGGGAAAGGCCCTGAACATATCACCACACGCTTTATTGGTCCATGGGCAGTTTGTGAGCTAAAGGGAAATCTGACCAGTGTGGAGAAATTCGCTGTCCGCTCGGAGGATGGTAAACGATTAGTTCGAGAACTGCGTACGACGTTCATCAAAGAGCTGTACAAGGATGAGGGTTTGCGCTCTGAGGTCGAGCGCATTGTGGGAGCGAAGTTAGTCACCTTATTTTGTGACTTTGATGTGGATCTAGATACGGCCGTCACGGTGTATGTGTTTGATAAGCCATTGGGTCTCGACGACCAAGCCTAATTTTTGATAGTATTATACGGTCAATTGAAGAAATTGTGGATTGGCACAAAAGTACAGGACGTGCTTTGAACTACTCCACTAAAACCAGCTTTCCTCCTCATTGGGACGCTGGTTTTGGTGGAGTTTTTATTTTTCTCTAGGAGGGTTCCACGATGAGCAGTTCGGGTACGTTGCGCGTTCAGTTTTCTGTCGAGATCGACGGGAAACAGTATGATGCTTACGATGATCAAACGATTCTACAGGCCATGATGGACAACGGCATCGAGCATCCCCATGTCTGCTATCATTCCAATTTAGGTCCTATCCAGACGTGTGACACGTGCATGGTCGAAGCCGACGGAGAGCTTGTGCGTTCGTGTTCTACACAGGTTCGGCCGGGCATGAAAGTTGAAACGGACACGAAGCTGGCGAGTGCTGCGCGCACGGAGGGAATGGATCGCATTCTGGAAAATCACATGCTGTACTGTACAGTCTGTGATAACAACAACGGCAACTGTGTCCTTCACAATACTGCCGAGCTCATGAAGATTGAGCACCAAAAATATGAATATCGGCCAAAAGGCTACGAGAAGGACATGTCCAACTCGTTCTATCGGTATGATCCGGACCAATGCATTCTCTGTGGCCGCTGCGTGGAGGCTTGCCAAGACCTGCAGGTAAACGAGACGCTCTCTATCGATTGGGAACGCGATATGCCGAGAGTAATTTGGGATGACGATGTGCCGATAGATGAGTCATCGTGCGTCTCGTGCGGACACTGCGTATCGGTGTGCCCCACGAATGCTCTCATGGAAAAATCCATGCTGGGGCAGGCTGGTTTTTTGTCCGGTACACCGTCAAACGTGTTGAATCCTATGATCGACTTAATCAAAGAAGTCGAGCCGGGTTACGGCGGGATTTTCGCCATCTCAGAGGTGGAATCCGCCATGCGTGAACAACGGATCAAAAAGACAAAGACAGTTTGCACCTTCTGCGGTGTGGGATGTTCGTTCGACGTGTGGACCAAGGGTCGCGATATTCTCAAAATTGAGCCTTCCGAGGATGCACCGGTCAATGGCATCTCAACTTGTATTAAAGGCAAGTTCGGTTGGGATTTCGTCAATAGTGAAGAACGCTTAACCACTCCGCTCATTCGCCGTGGGGATACGTTCTACGAAGCGACCTGGGATGAGGCCTTGACGCTGGTTGCAGAGAAGCTGGGTGGAATTAAAGAACAGTACGGACCGGATGCACTTGGTTTCATCTCTTCCTCCAAAGTGACGAACGAAGAAAACTATTTGATGCAGAAATTGGCCCGAGGCGTCATTGGGACAAACAACATTGACAACTGTTCGCGGTACTGTCAGTCGCCAGCAACGGACGGATTGATGCGGACAGTGGGACTCGGCGGGGATGCAGGTACGATTCAGGACATTGCGAAAGCCGGCCTGGTCATCATCGTCGGTGCCAATCCAGCAGAAGCTCATCCAGTTCTCGCGACACGTGTCAAACGTGCCCATAAACTGAACGGACAAAAGTTGATGGTTGTCGACCTTCGCAAGCACGAAATGGCAGAACGTGCCGACTTATTCGTTCGACCTAATCCGGCGACAGACCACGTCTGGCTGTCTGCCATCACGAAATACATCATCGACCAAAATTGGCACGATGTGAACTTCCTAAACGACAAAGTTCTGGGATTTCACGAATATGTAAAATCCCTCAGCCAATACACGTTGGAATATGCCGAGCAGGTAACAGGCATCTCGCAAGATAAGCTCATCGAAATGGCCACGATGATTCACGAGGCGGACGGTGTAGCGGTCTTATGGGCGATGGGCGTAACCCAGCAGCGTGGTGGCAGTGAAACAAGCGGTGCCATCAGCGACATGCTTTTGGTGACCGGAAACTACGCGCGCCCAGGTGCTGGAGCATTCCCACTCCGCGGACACAACAATGTACAAGGTGCGTGCGACTTTGGCACGTTGCCAAACTGGTTGCCGGGGTATCAATTGGTCAGTGACGATGCAGCTCGGAAGAAATTTGACGCGGCTTGGGGTTCGACGATCCCGGCTCAACCCGGAATGGACAACCAGGTTATGCTGAACGCCATCTTGGAAGGCAAACTTCGCGGTATGTATCTCATGGGTGAAGATATGGCGTGGGTCGATACGAATGCAAACCACGTTCACGAGGCGCTCAGCCACTTGGATTTCTTTGTCGTACAGGACGTCTTTTTCAGCAAGACGGCGCAGTTTGCTGATGTCATTTTGCCTGCAAGTCCGAGCCTCGAAAAAGAAGGAACGTTTACGAATACAGAACGCCGCATTCAACGTCTGTATCAAGTACTCGAACCGCTTGGGGATTCGAAGCCGGACTGGGAGATTATCACGATGATCGCCAATCGCCTCGGTGCTGATTGGAACTATGAGCATCCAAGTGATGTCATGGATGAGGCAGCTACGCTTGCACCGATTTTTGCTGGCGTTCGCTACGATCGGATCGAAGGATACAACAGCCTGCTTTGGCCTGTCGCTCCCGACGGCACGGACACGCCGCTCTTGTACACCGACGGGTTCGCAAAGCCAAACGGGAAAGCAGAGCTTGTTCCTGCAAACTGGATTGCGCCTATGCTAGCGGATAAAAACTACGATTTGCACTTGAACAATGGCCGCCTGTTGGAGCACTTCCACGAAGGAAATATGACGAATAAATCTGCGGGGCTGCAGAAAAAAGTACCCGACACGTTCGTTGAGATCTCGCCGGAGTTAGCGCAGGAGAGAGGCATTCAAGACGGTGCGCTTGTCCGGCTGGAATCTCGCTACGGGCAGGTAAAAGTTCAAGTCGTCGTCACGGATAGGGTCCATGGAAAAGAGCTATATCTGCCGATGAACACGACAAGTGAGGACGCTGCTGTCAATCTGCTGACAGGGCCCACCACGGACGTGCGAACGGACACACCAGCGTATAAAGAGACATACGTGCGGATGGAAGTCTTGCGGGATAAAGGCCGCCGCCCATTACCGAAGAACAATCCACGTTTCGGCACACGCAACCCTCAGCAGGGCGTTGAAGTATGGCGAAAGTGGAAGCGGCCAGGTTACGTCCCGGTTGAACAGCAAGCTAGGGAGGTGACGAAGAGTGGCCGAACCGACCATCAACATCAAACGAAGTGAACCGATAAAGGAGCAGCAACAGGACAAAGCTGCAGAGGAAATGCGGGAAGCGTTTGCCGCACATGGAGAAGCCATTCGCAGTTTTCTCGTGCTGATTCAAGACCTGCACGACAGTGGGCTGTTGGAAATTCTGCATGCGTTACTCAACTCAAAGGAAAAAGTTGCATCCATTGTCTTGGAACAGATTCTAAAACCGTCTGTTTTGAACACGATAAAGAATGCTATGTCCGCTGTAGGGATGGTGAGCAAGCTGGACCCTGACCAGCTGAATACCCTCACTGAGGCACTTGTATCCGGTCTGGAGCGCGGAAAGGACAACTTGGAGTCAGGAAAGCGAGTCGGCTTGTTCGATCTCGCCAAGGCACTCCGAGACCCGAGTATCAACCGGACCTTGAGTTTACTCCTTGGACTTGCGCAAGGCATGGGGCAAAAGCTCTAGTTCTTACCTCTGGTTGTCATCATTGACTGTCAGGCAATGACGGTATCTATTACATGGGAGGCAGTGACGTGGAGAGCCTGGGATGGCTTATCTTGCACGGAATCGGCACTTGTGCATATGCGGCAAGTGGGGCGTTTGTGGCGCTACAGGTTAAGTATCGGATCATAGGTGTGTTTGTTTTAGGACTCACAACGTCTTTTGGTGGCGGTGTCATTCGTAATACCGTGATTGGTGTACCTGTGACTAGCCTTTGGGATCGCGAAACCTTGTTACTCGTCATCGGAACACTAGCGGTTCTCGTTCTCTTATCCACAAAGTGGATTCGCCACTGGAAAAAGTGGGGGTTCTTCTTTGATTCGATTGGACTGGCTTCATTTTCGCTCCAAGGGGCGCTTTACGCTAAGCACATAAATGACAACCTGGGCATGACCATTATGGCCGCTCTGTTCACAGGTATAGGCGGGGGTTATTCGTGACCTGCTTGCCGGTCGCAAGCCCATCGCCCTGCAAGAAGAAGTCCATGCCATTCTAACCCTTGTCGTCGGTTTGGCCGTGTGGCTGGGTGGGGATACATTTACGAAGGTTGTTCCACTCGTTCTTCTGTTTGCAGTGGTGGTCTTCGCCCGAATGGTAGCTGTTCGGCAAAAATATGGTCTATTGCGCGACAAACTGAACTTCCGTAGATAACGGACACGACATTAGTTTCCAATACATGATGACAAAGTGCAGGGCTCCACCGTTAGGTGCGGGCCCTGTACTTCTGATTGCGATATTTAGTCTTATGATAGTGTGAATACGATATTATATTTGGAGTGATCCACACGAATGCTGTGGGCGTTTACGGGACGTATCGGGAAAATTCTAGGTTCATCAATTCCGTTGAATAAAAGAAAATTCAATTAATTAAAAAGAATTGCGGGTGTTGGACTGTGACCATTGTGTACAACGAGTCAAACAGCGTATTTCATCTACAGACACACAAGACGAGTTATTTAATAGAAGTTTTGGATACCGGGCACCTCGCTCATCTGTATTGGGGACAGCGTATCGAATCTGTCAACACGGCATATTTGCGCCATATTCCACAGAGGAGCTTTTCGCCGAACCCCGTCGATCCAAGTCACACGTACAACCTAGATACGTTGCCACAAGAATATCCAGCATACGGGAACACGGATTATCGTGAGCCAGCTTATCAAGTTCAACTGGAGAATGGGTCTACGATATCCAACTTGAGATACGAAACCCACCGCATCTTTAAAGGTAAGCCAGCGCTCAGAGGCCTGCCGGCAACCTACGTGGAGAGCGATGATGAGGCGACGACGCTCGAGATCGATTTGGTTGACGAGCAAGCTGACCTGCAGGTTACCTTGTCCTATACAACGTTTGAGCAGATGAATGTCATCACACGCTCTGCGCGCTTTGTCAACGAAGGCGAAAGCCCGATTCGACTTTTGCGTTGTCTGAGTGCGAATGTCGATTTTCCACATGACTCATTCGATGTCCTACACCTATCTGGGGCGTGGGGACGAGAACGCATTCCCGTCCGGCAGCCGCTGCGACCAGGAATGCAATCCATCAATAGTCGAAGAGGTGCAAGCAGTCACCAGCACAACCCGTTTTTTGCCATCATGAGCGCGGATGCGACAGAGGATCATGGTGACGTCTACGCGTTAAATCTGGTATACAGTGGAAACTTTGACGCTTTTGCGGAGGTCGACCAGTACCACACGACAAGAGTTGGGATAGGGATCAATCCATTTGATTTTACTTGGTTGCTCGGTTCGAAAGAGGTTTTCCAGACACCTGAAACTGTGCTCGTATACGCTGCGAACGGTTTAGGAGAGATGTCCCGTGACTTTCACCAACTGTACCGATCACGCCTAGCCCGCAGCACCCATCGCGACCGAATTCGGCCCGTACTCATCAACAACTGGGAGGCTACCTACTTTGATTTTGATACGGCCCAAATTGAGGCATTGGCCGCTCAGGCATCCGAGTTGGGGATCGAATTGTTCGTTCTCGATGACGGTTGGTTCGGCAAGCGGGACGACGACAAAAGTTCCCTTGGAGATTGGTTTGTCAACACGCGTAAACTTCCCGAGGGACTCTGCGATCTAGCAAAGCGCATCAACGACAAGAACATGAAGTTCGGTTTGTGGTTCGAACCGGAGATGGTGTCGCCTGACAGCGAGTTGTACCGGGCTCACCCAGATTGGTGCCTGCACGTCCCGAACAGGCCACGATCCCAATCGCGAAACCAACTGGTGTTGGATCTGTCCCGAGACGACGTCTGCGACGCCATTGTGGAAATGGTTTCAGCCATCCTGAACAGCGCAAATATCGAGTATGTGAAATGGGACATGAACCGGCATATGACCGAGATCGGATCAGCTCTGCTGCCGCCAGAGAGGCAACGTGAAACAGCACACAGATATATGCTTGGGTTGTACAGAGTCTTGGATGAACTGACGACGGCGTTCCCGCATGTTCTTTTCGAAAGTTGTTCAGGTGGCGGGGGCCGCTTTGATCCAGGGATGTTGTATTACATGCCCCAAACGTGGACCAGCGACAACACCGATGCCATCGAACGTCTGGGAATTCAATACGGCACAAGTTTGACTTATCCGGCCATCAGCATGGGCGCACACGTATCGGCCGTTCCCAACCACCAAGTGTACCGAACAACGCCCCTTGAAACTCGAGGTCACGTGGCGATGGCGGGTACGTTCGGATATGAACTGGACCTGATGGCACTGACGGACGAGGAACGCAAGGAAATTAAAGACCAGGTGACATTTTACAAGTCTGTTCGCGAATTGGTTCAGTTTGGTCATCTCTACCGTCTACTGAACCCAAATGGCAAGGGATCATCAGCGTGGATGTATGTGTCGAACGACAGACGATCCGCTTTGGTCACCTACGTTCACACTCTCGCCGAAGCAGATCCTCGCCTCGTAACACTGAGGTTGAAGGGGCTCGAACCTAGGTTCAAATACCATGTATCTGGCATGGAATCGGAAGTGGGCGGGGATCAGTTGATGTACGTCGGTCTCAATGTCCCCGTTGTCGACGGCGATTTCAAAAGCTTCACGTGGCACTTGACACAAGTATAAATTACCATTTTCTTGGCTACGTTCGGGCGGATGGTTCCGTCGGGGCGAGAAACCATGTCGACGCTGGCGAGCATCAAAGAAGGTGTGACGTGCAGCAACTCCGGAAATAGCGTCCAAGTTACTTCACTGTGTAGATCGATTTGAAGAAGCTGTGGCATGCAGTGGAGCAGACATGCGCGGTGGGAATCCATCACCAGGGAATATAGCTGTCAGCCATCAAAACCATTGAAGAAAAGTCACTCGGCTGTATCAGCAAGGCTGAAACGGTTCCTCTTCTCGGCGTTGTGGAATACGGCAAAAAGTCGAGGGCCGCGGCTTGTATTTCATGGATTCCCCAGGAAATGACATGGTGCGATTCCGGTATGTTGTCGCTTGACGCACAGATCGTGTGTATTACGACGGGACGCGTATCCAGGTGTCATGTGCAAATCAGCTACGCAGAGGTACACGATCTTCTCGCAGAGTTGTTACCCAAGTCACTCACGTCAACCGATCTCGCCGATATATTTGGCGAAAATTGTGTGAGGTTTTACCGGATCGACGTCGATACGGCGTTCGAAGGTTAGGCTGTCGTGATAAGATCATTCATGCGAGACGCAATAACACCGGAAGCCAGACTGCTCACCTCATCCCGTGAGGCTCAGCAGTCACCCATATAATTGAAATCTTGTTGTGTTAGCAAGGGAGCTACCGTACGGATCAAGTAGCTCCCAGGTTTGTGTGGAACTGTTAGTAACAGCAGACTTGTATAAGCATAATCGATTTAACTTAATAGGCTTCTGAGAGACCCGTGTTCCAGTTTAGCGATTTTTGTTTCTGGATCTGCTGGATCCGTCTCTATTGCCAGAATGTTGGCTGCTTCTAGAATGTCTGTTGTCACTAGAGTGCCTCTTGTCGCTAGAGTGTCTGTTGCCCCCGGAACGTCCGCCACCGCTAGAGTGTCTGCTGCCCCCGGAACGTCCGCCACCGCTAGAGTGTCTGCTGCCCCCGGAACGTCCGCCACCGCTAGAGTGTCTGTTGCCCCCGGAACGTCCGCCACCGCTAGAGTGTCTGCTGCCCCCGGAACGTCCGCCACCGCTAGAGTGTCTGTTGCCCCCGGAACGTCCGCCGCCGCTAGAGTGCTTGTTTCCACCGGAGCGTCCGCCACCGCTAGAGTGTCTGTTACCCCCGGAACGTCCGCTGCCACCAGAGTGCTTGTTGCCCCCGGAACGTCCGCCGCCACTAGAGTGTCTGTTGCCCCCGGAACGTCCACCGCCGCTAGAGCGCTTGTTACCACCAGAGCGTCCGCCACCGCCAGAGTGTCTGTTCCCACCTGATCCCTTATTCTTCGAGGCACACTCGACCGGATCCCGTTGCATGAACATTTCAACAATTGATTGATCTGGAATCTGTTCAATGATTTCTTGAATGTCTAGCGTCGCAGTACTCATGGGCATGACCTCTTCCTTTCGTGTTTTGAAAATGTCCTGACATAACTCTCGAAACAGGCGTACGCAGGAATGGCAGAAGCCTACTTCCCTCCGCACAGAGACTTTTTCCTATAGGGTACTGGCCGCGTTGATGTAGTGTGTGTGCGTTTCTCCCAAATGAAGAATGTGATGGATAATCGCCCATCGCAACCTACCGTAATAGGCCCGAAAGGTGTCTATACTAGGCGATTGCACAGTGTTGTAGGGCACGTGTGTTCCCTAGAATAGATAAACGATTTAAATCGAAGGGGTGTTGTGGCATGACACAGCTCACCGCACAACTTGACCATTACTCGTTGTTTATTCATCCAAACGATGTGCGTGAACTAAGGCGGGACATATGGTGTGACGATCCGGTGGAAGCAAAGCTGAAGATGGGTGGAGTGAGATGCGATGTTCAAGTGGGGTATAGAGGATCGCATATCAGAGAAATGCCGAAAAAATCCTACCGCGTGGAGTTTGAAACACCAGGGAATCGATTGGTAAGAGAAATCCACCTAAATGCAGAGTATAACGATCCTTCCATGATACGAAACAGACTGTCATTGGAGTTATTTCGTGAACTGGGCGTACACTCTCCAGATTGTGAGCACGTCTTCTTAACAGTAAACGGATCGCCAGCAGGAGTTTATCTGCGACTAGAATCCGTGGACGAGTATTTTCTGCGTAGGCGATCTCTGCCGTTTGGCAGCATTCACTACGCCGTCAACGACGACGCAAACTTTTCGTTGATCAGCGCCATTGATCACGCGGCTAAGTCTCGACTTGATGACGGATACGAGCGAAAGTGCGGGGACGAGCGTTCCGATGAGCAATTGCGCCAATTGATTTATTCGATTAACACCATTCCCAGGGCTGAATTCGGTGTTCAGATACGGAATTGGATAGATATTGACAAGTACTTAAGATGGCTTGCAGGTGTTGTGTTTACACAGAACTTCGATGGATTTATACAAAACTATGCGCTGTATTGCAATCCTCAGACTGGGTTATATGAAATTTTTCCCTGGGATTTTGACGCAACCTTTGGGCGAGACATCAGAGGCGAGATTCTGGATTACGACTACGTGCCAATTGAGGGATATAACACTCTATCCGCAAGGATTCTAGACGTATCAGAGTTTCGTCATCGATACAGAAATTTGTTGGAATGCCTTCTCGAATCTGTGTTTACGCCTAAACACTTAAACCCAAAAGTCCTGCATTTGTTTGAATGCATACGCCCCTATGTACTACAGGATCCTTACAAACGAGCACAAGTACAGGAGTTTGAACAAGAGGTAGATACAATTTTGAACTTTATTGAAAACCGCCGGCGTTATTTATGTGATCACCTGGAAGACTTGCTATAACGAATCGCGGCTGATGTCTGTCTAGACTACAAAGAGCGCAGGCATGTTCACTATTTTCCGGATTTTACGGAACGTCATACGTTTACAGCGAATATCCATATCTCCAAGTTTATCAGTCCCGCGTTTATGGGCCTCCGGACTGGCTGTCTATAGATAAAATTAGCCACTTGCCCCGTTTCCGTAAATTTTTTGGCGGAATAAGGTGAACAAACTACTCTGACGAAGGGAGGGATACCATTGTCGTACTCCAGTCTCATCACCAAAGCAGTGATAGTGAGAGTCGGGACCAAAGAGTATAGGGGTCACACAATCGAAATTGGACGCGACTTCATTGTGGTTGATGACGATGCTGTGGGGGCGGTCATCCTTCCCATTGAACACGTCCAGGTACTGGAATGTATAGAAAGCTTTCATCAGTCTGATCAGAAACAGCAACAAAGGGATCCACCCTGTCGCGACCTGCAAGGACTTAGGGATAGACTTTTAGACCTACATCATAAGGTTGTTAAGGTAGAATCTGGTGGATTGCGTGGTGCTTCATCTTTCATTTTTGATGTCAAAGATGATTATGTCATTTTGTGTGTCATTCCGGATGGACTGATGTTTGTGCCCATGCGCCATATTACGGCCCTAGTTCCCATAGGGGACGTTGACTTACAACCAGAATTCTCAGCATGGGTAAGCCGGCATACGCAAAGCCGTGCTTATCCAGACAGGTTTACAGATCTGCTCGGACTCTACATCGGTGAGCCTGTGAAACTGGGAAGCAATACGCCAGAAGAGGTCGTCGGGCTGTTAAGTACATGTACTGATGAACAAATTCAACTTGTTACAGCGCCCAACGTGAGAGTGATCATTCCGTTGCATCACGTAAAGAGCATCACTAGTTTTGAATCTTACGATTGGGGTGCTGAACGACACGACATCCTAGGTGTTACAACACCCTAGTTCATATTTCAGAGGGGGCTAACGAAATGTCTTTTGAGTTTCTGGAAGGTTCAATTGGACGTACAGTTCAACTAGAGCGTGGTGGGCCCGACAAGGTAGTTGGCGCGTTGGAAGGAATGGGTCGGGATTACTTGGTATTGAGAACCGAACAACATGGGGTCTTGTACTGTGTGATGCACCACATTAAGACTGTAAGTGAACCGGTCACTCCTGTGATCAAATCCGAGCGAGAAGAAGATGAGAGAGACTACTACTCTGAGATTCCAGTAATCGAGGCAGAGACTTTTCACGACCTACTCAAACGGATGAAACATTGTTTAATTCAAGTAAACCACGGTGGACCGAACGCTATAAAAGGTGTGCTGATGAAAGTTGGTCACGATTCCATCACGCTTGTTCACGATATGAAGGAGTTTGTTCACTATCCTCTCTACCATATTCGTTCCGTCTCGAGAATTTACGAAATCGAGGGACAGAATGACAAAGGAAACAACAAGGATGACGACAAGGGTGAAAACAAGTCCGGTCGAGGAAAAGACAAGAAGGAATCAAGATAATTGTAGCGAGTGATTGACGCTGTAGCTGGTGCCAAACACTTGTCTCTCTACAGGGAGGGTGAGAACATGCGAGAACTACTCCGTCCCATGGTTGGTACCCACATCTTGCTGGAAAACAAACATGGTCTGCAACACACGGGTGTACTTTCATATCTGGGCAGTGACTATTTGTCACTCATGACGGCTGATTACGAAGTCAGACACGTGCCATATCGAAAAATAAAATCGGTGATCACGGATCACACAGAACTGGCGATGCCTCAAGGGCCAGGCCTGGATGGCCCGGATACCTTCCAGGAGCTCTTGGAATCCATGCATAATAAAGTCGTCAAAGTTGACAGTGACGCACTGGCTAAAACCGGTATTTTGAGTGAAATTGACGATCGCTACATTAGCATGCTACTTGATATGAAGCATATGGTGCACTATCGTATTCGTCACATCACGAGTTTTTCGGAACCTGTTTCGAAGAGCGAAGGTACGAATTCAAGCTCCGACTCGACGGATTCGTCAAAGTCAGAACAAACGAGTAGCCATTCCGACAAGTCCGAGAATGACTCCGAAGTTGCAGAACAGAAAGCTTCTGGGGAGGAGTCACAGGTCCTTGAGTTCAGCTCGAAAAACCGTTCAAGCAGCAAAGACAAACAGCGGCATGATTCCAAGAGGAATTCATCCGAAAAGAATGATTCAAGCCTCTTGCTTTACATCCCAAGGTCATCTTCGGATCGAAAGAATCGACAATCCGAAGATAGGCATAAGAGTACTGGTCGTCGATACAAGTCGTCGGATTCTTCCAAGTATGCTCGCAAAGCTCGTTAGGAAGGCGAGCTGATGTAGAAAGTTGCGCGTGCAGGAAGTCGGAAAACCGCTACATGATATAGGCTCGTGGTACGGCCCACGGGCCTTACTTATGGATGTGGTGTTTCTTCGCGGTGATTTTATTTGCTAGACACAATATGTAGTGGTATATTCATGATACAAATTGATATGCAAACCAGGTGCCCACGCATGTGGGTGAAAAGGAATCCAGTGAAATTCTGGAGCGGTCCTCGCCACGGTAAGGAATGATGCGAAGCTGTTGGTGCTTGTCACCGGCCACTCGATGATTCGGGGAAGGCTAGTTTTTGCAGATGAATCCAAGTCCGGAGACCTGCCAGGTTTGTACTTGTAAGACTCCCACGAGGGATTGGGCAGGGCTTTGGATGCGATTGTCGGATTTGTGAAATACATGTTTTTTAATCCGCATGGCAAGTCGTAGCTGACAGCACTCCGTTCCTCGTCGGGATGGGGTGTTTTTTATTTGTGTTTATGGCGGGAGGAAACAAGTATGAGCACAATCGATGTACAAATGCCGACGTTGGACAAGATCCGCACACTGTACAAGAGATCAGGAAGTCCTGTACCGTTTGACTTCACGAAAGTCCGTCGCACCATTGTTCGAGCATGTGAAGGTTTGGAAGGATGTAGTCCATCTGATCTGGAGCTGAACCTGTCTGGCTACTTGCAAGATGGCTTGTCCTCGGGGGAATTGATGAGGACGCTGATTCAAGTTGCGGTTGAGAAGACATCGGTGGAACAGCCAAATTGGCAGTTCGTCGCTGCGCGATTGCTGTTGGCTGAATGCTATAAAGAGGCTGGACGGAATCGTGGGTATGTTTCTATCAATGGGTATGGTGAGTTTTACCCCCTCATTGTCAAGTTGGAGGAGATGGGGCGATACGGAGGCTACATACGGGCGACATATTCAAGAGACGAGATCGATGAATTGGGCATGTACATACAACCGAAAAGGGACTTATTGTTCAATTATGTTGGGCTGAAGCAGCTCATGGATCGATACGTGATCAAGGGGCAGGGGCAGGAGATTCTCGAGTTGCCACAAGAGCTGTTCATGGGTGTTGCTATGCACTTAGCCATGAACGAATCCGATAGGCTCACGAGGGCGAAACAGTTTTACGATGTCCTCTGTAAACTTGAGGCTACCGTGGCCACACCTACACTCAGCAACGCGCGCAAGCCATTTCATCAGTTGAGTTCCTGTTTCATTGATATGCCGCAGGACGATCTCGTCAGTATTTATGAAACGGACAAAGCATTCGCTCGCGTGTCAAAGTTTGGCGGAGGCATGGGGATTTATGTGGGAAAGATTCGCGCGCGAGGTTCTGCGATTCGAAACCATAAAGGTGCAAGCGGTGGAGTCATTCCCTGGGTGAAGAATTACAACAACACGGCCGTCAGTTGCAATCAGTTGGGCGTACGGAGTGGGGCAGTGGCTATTTATCTCGATGTCTGGCACAAGGACATTCACGATTTCTTGCAGTTGCGGACGAACAATGGTGACGAACGACTAAAAGCCCACGACATATTTCCCGGTGTCTGTATACCGGACGAGTTTATGCGTCGGGTAGAGAGCCGTGACATGTGGTACTTGTTTTGCCCGTACGAAGTTGAACGGGAGATGGGGTTTCGCTTGGAGGATTCGTGGGGCGACGAGTTCGAAAAGCGATATCAAGCGTGTATCGATCATTCCCGTTTGGATCGAGTTGAAGTTCCGGCTATCGATATCATGAAGCGAATTATGCAATCTGCATTCGAGACCGGGACGCCATTTATTTTCTTTCGTGATACGGCGAACCGGCTCAATCCAAACAAGCATGCTGGCATGATCTACTGCAGCAATCTTTGTACGGAAATTATGCAGAATATGAGTCCGCTGCGGCTCACAGAAGAGTCATCTGACGATGGGACTATCGTTGTTCGGTATGAACCCGGGGATTTTGTCGTGTGTAACCTGTCGTCTCTGAATATCGGAAGGTGTCATTCGAGAGAGCAAATCGAACGTATTGTTTCCGCCCAAATTCGCAGTATGGACAATGTCATTGATCTGAATTTTTATCCGGTGAAGCAGGCTGAAATCACGAACCGCAAGTACCGGGCAATCGGACTCGGCGTCAGTGGATATCATCAGTATTTGGCTCAACGGGGGATTGTGTGGGAGTCGGAGGAACACTTGCACCATATCGATGAGTTGTTTGAGTGGATCAATTACTTCGCCATCAAGGCATCGATGGAGCTGGCCAAGGAAAAGGGGCCATACCCGTTATTCGAGGGCTCAGATTGGCATACGGGGGACTATTTTGATCATCGTAACTACCGTAGCCGCGAAGGTGGCCCTGACTGGGATTGGCTGCGCAGAGAAGTTCAAGAGCACGGGATTCGCAATGCATACCTGTTCGCGATTGCGCCCACCAGCAGCACGAGCTTGATAGCCGGAAGCACAGCGGGGATTGATCCAGTGTTTTCGCGATTTTTTCTCGAGGAGAAGAAGAATGGGGTCATTCCTCAAACCGCACCGAATTTAAATGAGCAAACATTTTGGTATTACAAAGAGGCGCACACGATTGATCAAATATGGAGCATCCGTGCTTGTGCCGTTCGCCAACGGCACATCGATCAATCACAGTCATTTAACCTGTACATCACCCCTGACATACACGTTCGTGACTTTCTAAACCTTTATGTTCAGGCGTGGAAGAATGTGCTCAAGACCGTTTATTACGTTCGCAGTCAGTCAGTCGAAGTGGAGGACTGTGTGGCTTGTTCGTCCTAACGTGATCGGGAGCAGGCATATTTATATAGGGAGATGGACATTGTGCAGTTGAAACGAACAAAACTATTTAATGAAGTGGGAGAGCGGGACTGGGGAAAGCGCCGCATCATCGGCGGCAACACCACCAACCTGCTGGAGTTAAACAACGTCAAGTACGAGTGGGCTTATCGCATGTATCGAGCCATGATGGGGAATTTTTGGATTCCGGAGGAGATTGCACTCGGGGATGATGCTCGTCAGTATGCCACGTTAACCGAACACGAAAAACAAAGCTTTAATAAGATTATCTCGTTTCTCATTTTTCTCGACAGTATTCAGACACACAACCTGCCGAATATCAATGAATACATCACGGCACCGGAAGTGAACTTGTGTTTAACCGTACATGCCTTTCAGGAAGCGGTTCACTCACAGTCCTATGGCTACATTCTGGATTCCGTCGTCAGCGCTGATATTCGCGACAGCATCTACAATGAGTGGCGCAACGACAAACATCTATTGGAGCGGAATCAATTCATTACGGACAGGTATGAACAGTTCATTCAAGATCCCAGCGACGAGAACTTGGTTAGGACGGTGATGGCGAATTTTATTCTCGAAGGCGTGTATTTTTACTCCGGGTTTAGCTTCTTCTTTGCATTGGGAAGACAGGGGAAAATGCTGGGGACTGTATCCGAAATCAAGTACATTCAGCGAGATGAACTGACTCACCTGGCACTGTTTCGGCATATTTTTGACGAGATCGCTCGGGAAAATCCGCATCTTGTGACGCCGGGCCTAATTGAGGAACTCCGAGCCATGATGAAACAAGCAGTGGAACATGAAATCGAATGGGGTCAATACGTGACCGACGGACACATTTCCGGCTTGACAAATGACCTGATTGACCAATACATCAAATACTTGGCCAACCTTCGTTTGAAGTCATTGGACATGGCGCCGCTCTATCCGGACGTACAGGAACATCCGATGCGTTGGGTCGACCAGATTGCCGCAATGAATTCGACGAAGACAGACTTCTTTGAGCAAAAGGTGACCAACTACACGAAATCGGCGAATTTAAAGTGGGATGAGTTGTAAGAGGGGGACGACAAGGTGAAAGCATGTTCATTTGTACCCGCAGCAACAAGAATGATTTACGACATGGGCCTTGAGGAACATCTGTCGGGCGTTACATTTGAATGCGTATCCGACAGGCCGAAGATCGTTCATTCGATTCTGGAGGGGAACCACTATACGTCGGCCGAGATCGATCGCGTCGTAAGTGAGTATGCAGCCGCCGACAAGTCGCCCTACTATGTTGATATGGAACTGCTGCAGTCCATTCAGCCGGATGTTGCCTTTACACAACATGTGTGTGATGTATGTCAGATCGGTACGTCCTATGTAGAGCGTGCCTTGGGTTCATTGACTCGGTTTCCCACTGTCATCCCTCTCGTTCCCAGGAATTTGGAAGATATTCTCGACAATGCGTTAAGCGTTGCGGAAGCACTGGGTCAAGCGGATACGGGAAGAGCCTATGTGGCGGGGCTGAAGGAGCGGATTGCCCGGGTAATCGATGTCCTTCGGTCACATGGCGCTCCCTTGCGCCGGGTGATGGTAATGGAGTGGATGAATCCTGTCTATAACTGCGGCCACTGGATTCCGTATCAAATTTCCATCGCTGGCGGCGTTGATATGCTGTCGAATCCATCTGGGTATTCTGTCGTGACAAGTTGGGAAAAAGTTGTTCAGTATAATCCGGAGGTTCTGGTCATTGCGCCTTGTGGATTTGATGTCGCCAGAGCTGCGCAAGAAGTGTCCCAGATGACACAGTCCGGCTGGAACGATCTCCAGGCAGTCATTCACGATCGCGTTTATGTTGCTGACGCGGATATGTTTACACAACCGAGCGCATCGACCGTTATCGACGGTGTCGAGGTTTTAGCATCTTTGTTTCATCCAGACATATTTGAACTTCCAGAGAGCCTACGACATAAAGTCTCGAGTCTTGCAAACTTACTCCCAACCTCCATAGGCACTTCAAGATAATCGTATTAGCTGAGGAACCTAGTGTTCCGGAATCTCCCGCCATTATGCGAGCGAAAGGGCTGTTCGGCTATGGGCAGCCCTTTTCCGAGACTTCCATACCTTCTAATTTTAGCAGCGCCGATTTGACGTCGAGTCCTCCACGGTAGCCAGTGAGCGATCCATCTTTGCCGACCACTCGGTGGCACGGCACGATAAATGCGATTGGGTTTTTTCCAATTGCCGTCCCAACTGCACGTACTGCTGACGGACGTCCGATAGATGTAGCGATACTTGAATATGTTGCAGTCTGGCCGTGGGGGATGTTTAATAGCTCGTTCCACACCGACTGTTGAAAAGAGGTTCCGTGTAAATCCAGCGGGATCGAAAAATAGGTTCGGTGTCCCTCCAAGTATTCCTCTAGCTCTACCATGTACGGAGCTAGAAGGTGCTCGTTTTGTTCAAGATTAGCGTTTGGAAAACGGCTTGAGACAAAACCGGACAGATCGACAAAGGTCTGATTTGGGAAGGTTACACAACATAGTCCTTGGGTGGTTGAGGCCGCGTATATCGTCCATCCGTTATGGGTGAGTGAACCCCAGTACACCTTCGTCGCTTCATTCACATTGTTCACCTCTACTCAACTGATCACACTTCCCAGTTAAACGATAACTTGATGGCGCACCTCCTGGGCTTTTTTAGTATATCTGGTCCGTTGGATCGACGTAAGGGGGACAGAATGACAAGGCAAGATTACGAAAGTAAGACATTCGGGGGTGACTAATTCATTGGTCATGTTAATAAAAGTAGAGTCGCTACGTGGGGAAGTACATTGTATCGCGTTTGGACCCAGCGCTGCGCGCAAACTGGGTCCAAAATCAGAAAGCGTGAAGGTACACATAACTGCATCGTTACCTTACCGATTTAAGTCATACAAATAAAACACATAGTCTGTTGAAGCGCCCGTGTATCCAAGCTGCCGAAGAATGGCCGATATGTTTCCGCGATGGTACGTACCGTGGTTGACTACGTGCTGAACGATATCCTTATATCTTGCCCGCAATGTCCCGTAAGTGGGGTGTGAGTACTCTGCGATGGCATCTAAATCCGTTTCGCCTGTCAGGAATAACTCGTACCGGCTAGCTAGCTTTGAAAATATTTCGTAAAATCTTTCGAACGTAGCATCTTTGACCTCTTCTTGCCAACTGGGCAACAATGAAGAGAAGTTCTCCATGGCACCAGACATAGCCGTCAGCCATACGTTATCCACGATGTATATATGCGCGAGTGTGTCACCGATAGTTGGAAATACGCTCTGTACGGGTTTCCGGTATACATCTTTGGGAAGGTTACTGAGGTGTTTGAACACTGACTCATTAGCCCACACATGATACTGATACAACTCAATTGTGTCGCCCACGAAGTCTCCTCCATATCACTCTTGGCGCATGAAAAACGCCGGAGGCTCTTGCCCCAGCAAACGCACATAGACGTATCCTTGCCCACGATGGTGAATCTCGTTCTCCAGCGTGTACGTCAGCCGCTCAATTGCGGTGCCCTCTGGAACAAACGGTGCGGGAGACGGCCGCATTTTGACGAATTCGGCGAAGGGAATGTTTGGCCACAATTGTCTCGTCTCTTCACGAACAATCGTGCCATAATCCAATACTTCGGCGACAGGAGCGGTACGCAAGACTTCCGGTGGAGCTTCATATTCCCACTGGTCGTAGGCCAAACCGCGGACATTCCATCGCTCCATACCCAAGATTTCCAGCAGTAGCTCTCGAAACGGTCGCATACCTTCAACAAGTACCTTGTCCATCGCCTCGGCTGCCACAAGTGTACGGGCCACGTTGTTCGTCAGACGCCGGTTGTCCTCCCATACATCGATAAACCACGTCTTCCAGTCAAATTCCATGAGCCACTCGCCTCCTTCTCCTCAAACGATAACATGTGTTCACTGACAGCTACGGTCAGTGAACATCGCCAAAATGGTCAACTAGTTCCAAGAGCAACTCGACCATGCGCCGTTTCAGGGATAATGGTTCAATGATTCGCACGGATCGTCCGAATGGAAGAAGAAGGTGGGGGAGATATGAGAAGAGTGCTTCGTCCTCTACTAAAAACAGTGCTTCATTCGATGATTGCGACACCAAACGTGGACCCATGAACCAATGTTTTGACAGATCATCGATGGCATCGTTGTCGCCCACCAGGGTAACACACGGTCGAGTTTATCCGCGGTTGTCGTCGCATTGATTTGCTTGGCGGCGAAGAAATCGGACGCCGAAAAACCTTCGGGGCGTGTGAAGTTGAAGGACGTTTCGAAATATTCACTGATACGATCCACGCGAAAATTCCGAACCTCAACACGAAGGTGGCAGTATCCAACGACGTACCAGCGATCCCGCCAGTGTACGAGACCGTACGGATCAACTTCTCGCACAACATGGGTCTGTCCCTTTGCTTTACGGTATGTGATTTGCACGGTTATACCGTTCGCTATCGCTCGCTCCAAGTCAGCAAGTGTATTTTTGTAGGTACTATGGTCTACGGTGGCCATCACGTGCAGGCCATTTGAGTGAAGAGCTACGTCTTCCAGTTGTGCTGGCGTACTGTAGTACTCGATTTTACGAAGGGCGCCAGTCAGTTCGGCGGTAAATGGGTATCCAGCCTTTTGCGCGAACACAGCGGAATGTGCTAACGCAGTTCTTTCTTCCGCAGTAAAGAACAGGGGCGCGCTTTCATAAGAGATTGGTAACCGGTACCCACCTTCACGTCCTGATTCCGCTTCGATAGGCACACCACTTGCACATAGAGAGTCAACGTACCGATAGACAGAGCGCACGCTACTTTCGAGGGTTTCCGCTAGCTCCTTCGCTGTCATACGGCCTCGTGATCGTAGAAGCCATACAATTGCCAACATACAATCGGATTTAGCCATGCCATCGCCCCCTGACAACTGTGTTGCTTTGGAACAAGCATAGCCCGACCAGTTGCGGATAGGTGCAAGTCTATTAAATTTTGACGGGAAAATTCAGAGTCCGGGATCTCCCTATTTGATCATGATACGCCTACTGCCTACGGTGGATGGGGAAAGTTGGACGTTTTAAACGAGATTCGACGATATGACAGCTATTCAGACCTGAAGTTGTCACGGTAAAAAAGGAACAAGCATTAGCGAAAGTGGGAAGTAAGATTGGCTCCCCGAGTAGGATTCGAACCTACGACCCTCCGGTTAACAGCCGGATGCTCTACCGCTGAGCTATCGAGGAATATGTATGGACATTGAATTCAGAAGAGGAAGAAAGGAGATACTGCAACTGCCTCTTTCTCTTATCATAGATCAATTCCGGCATTTTGCAAGTTGTGACAATTTCCCATACGCTAAATTTGACGGATCGTCCAATGCTTAAAGAGATGGTCTTACAGTTATTACATGACTCGGAGATCGAGCAATACCTATCAATTGTGAATTTTTTCATTGTGATTAGGGAAGGTATTATCTATCGGACATGAATATGTATGGTACTGGTTCGACTGAAAGCGGATGGAGGTGGGGAGATGACTCCGGAAGAACGTTCACGTCTCATTGTTGAGGCGGAAGAACGGGCCCTAGCCACGATGACAGATGAGAACCAAATCGAAGCTACTTTTCAATGCCCGGACTGTGGCGGAAAAGCCCACATTTCATTACATGAATGGGCTGGGTATACATCGTCGTGTGAGAATAACTGTTTTTAAGGTGGATCTCTGTAAGACTATCCGTGGTTTTTTGAGCCTCCCGGATTGTTAACCAGTGATATAATGTTGGTTAACAATATAGGAGGGATCCATGTGTCTCAAATCGCTGCGATTCGGGATTGGGCCGATTTGGCCGACAAAGTTTGTGAAGGATATGAAGTCACTAGAGACGATGCGATGTCGATGTTACGGGAGTCCGACGAGAACATACTTGAACTGCTACACGGGGCATTTACTATTAGACTCCCATGCCGCCGGGGCGGCACCAGCAGAAGGATGAAAATGCCTTTGTGTTGAATGATTTTTTGGTGGCTGGCGAAGGCAGGTCGTCACTCCTTGGTGCCTCGAGCCCGCTGATTAGACTGACTACGACGACCAGGTGCACCACAGAATGTCGCTCTCCTCCTCGGAGAAGCACGCAGGATAGAATGATCCGTTATGGTCGTTGCACCAGCCCTTCAATATTACCAGTCCATCAGGAAGGATTGGCATGGATGTCGTATACGAACGTTGTTGCGGCCTCGATGTGCACAAGAAGACGGTGGTCGCCTGTGTGCTGACGCCGGAGGCCAAGGAGATTCGCACGTTCTCCACGATGACGGAGGATCTCCTGGAGATGGTTGACTGGTTAGGACAACATGAATGCACGCATGTTGCTATGGAAAGCACAGCTTCATTCTGGAAGCCAATCTACAACCTTCTGGAGTCGGCGGACTGTCAAGTGCTTGTGGTGAACGCCAAGCACATGAAGAACGTTCCGGGCCGTAAGACCGATGTGAAGGATGCCGAATGGATCGCCGGATTGCTCCGCCACGGGCTGTTGCAAGCCAGTTACATCCCCAACCGTGAACAACGGGAACTACGAGAACTCATTCGCTACCGCCGAAGTCTCATTGACGAGCGGGCAAGAGAGGTGAATCGGGTTCAAAAGGTGTTGGAAGGTGCCAACATCAAGCTTTCTGCAGTGGCCAGCAATACACTTGGCAAATCTGGGCGGGCGATGTTGGAAGCAATGATCCACGGAGAAGAAGACCCGGAGGTATTGTCAGGGTTAGCCAAAGGCCGGATGAAGGCGAAGAAGGCCGATTTGCACAAGGCACTGAATGGGCTTATGGGCTCCCACCAACGAATGATGCTGGCAGCCCAATTACGTCACATCGATTACTTGGATGAAGAGATTGCCCGGCTGGATGAAGAAGTCAAGGAGCGCATGCTCCCTTTTGAAGAAGACCTGGAGCTAGTGGACACCATCCCCGGTGTCGGTCGACGAACAGCAGAACAAATTCTGGCTGAAATTGGGACAGACATGACCCAATTTCCGTCTGCTGCCCATTTATGCTCTTGGGCAGGACTGGCTCCAGGGAACAATGAAAGCGCCGGGAAACGAAAGTCGGGGAAAACACGCAAAGGGAATCAAAAACTCAGAGCAGCGCTGGTGGAAGCAGCACGCGCAGCGGCGAGAACGAAGCAGACTTATCTCTCTGCCCAGTACCATCGAATTGCAGCTCGAAGAGGCAAAAACCGTGCAGCAGTTGCAGTGGCCCACAGCATCTTAACCATCGTGTATTACGTGTTACAGCGACGTCAGCCTTATATTGAACTCGGCCCAACATATTACGAAGCACGCAAGAAAGACGCAGTCGTAAAGCAGGCGATCCGGAAGTTGCAATCACTCGGGTTGGAGGTCACCGTAAAACCTGTTGCATAAATGATCTCCAGACATCACAGAGTTCCTTTTAAAACCCATCTTGTGGTGGGCTTATTTCAGTATGTCGTTTTACCCTGGTCATCGCTCAATTATTTTCAGGATAGAAAGAAGTATTTTGGTCGACGAGTTAAATTGAACATGATTTTGAACGCGAAATCGGGGTTATGTCCGGAGAACTGTTCGTATTGTTCGCAATCTATCGTCTCAGAAGCACCGATAGACAAGTATCCTCTTCTCAGTAAAGAGACCATTCTAGCTGGGGCAGAGGAAGCACAACGGCGCATGGCCGGCACGTATTGTATTGTCATGTCCGGCAGGAGGCCGTCTAACCGCGAGATTGAACAGGTTGCGGACGCTGTAAAGGAAATTCGTAAAACGAGTAGTTTGAAAATTTGCTGTTGCCTAGGCTTTCTGACTCCAGAGCACGCTAAAGTACTCACAGAAGCGGGTGTCCATCGCTACAATCACAATTTGAACACAAGTCAGGAAAACTATGAGCGTATTTGTACAACGCACACGTACGATGATCGAGTGGAAACCATAGAGCGAGTGAAATGCGCTGGTATGTCTCCTTGCTCAGGAGTTATTTTTGGTATGGGCGAGACGGACGAAGGCCGTGTTGACATGGCATTCTCTCTGAAGAAACTCGATGCGGATTCAATCCCCTGCAATTTTTTGAATCCCATCGATGACACGCCTCTTGCCGGACATAGAGAGTTAACGCCAAATACGTGCTTGAAAATCCTGGATATGATGCGCTTTGTCAATCCAACGAAAGAAATTCGCATCGCGGGCGGACGCGAGGTCAACCTTGGTTCACTCCAGCCACTTGGTTTGTATGCGGCAAATTCCATTTTTGTCGGAGACTATTTGACAACGGCTGGTCAACTGCCCGACGCGGACTGGCAGATGATTCAGGACCTCGGATTTGAAATTGAAGCGTGTGCATTGTGATGCGCAGGGGGCGCCATCGGCGTGCACATGTGTTGTTTCGCACAGTTGGGTAACGAACAGGCCGACATTCTGGGGTGGTGACCAGAATGTCGGCCCGCAGGTATACGTCTCAAACGGGAGCGGATCACGCTGTCTTTGCTGACTGTCTTCGCCGCGGTTTCCAAACGCGTACATATTGGGCACCAAAGTAGGAACCGACTACGAACAAGGCTGCAACGATTTGCGCGACAATAGATTGAACGTTGTTGAACAGGCAGAACCATAGCCCCATCCAATCGGGAATGTGAACCGGGATCGTGGTGGTCGGCATCCAACCAGCCAACTGCATCTCTTGAATTTGTTCTCCCACCATGACCAGGAGAACCATACCTAACATAACACCAGTGAGAACGAGCATCTTTTTGTACGGAAGCCGCCTATGTGCAATGAAAGCAAGGACAGCGACCAGGAGTGTCAACACCAACCCAATTGCGGCTCCAGTTACAACCACACCCGATCCCAATTGCATCCGAGTGCTCTGTAAAAATAGGACGACTTCGAATCCCTCTCGGTATACGGATGTGAATCCAAGAACAACGAGCCCTTTATACGCTATCGACTTCGCAGTATCCAAACCAGTCTGATCAGCTGGTGACTCCAACGTATCAATGATTTCGCGTTTTTTACGGTTGTGCATGGAAATCCAGCCGGTCCAGTAAATTCGATGAAAGAACCAGTTCATCACCACCAACAACACGATAATGGCAAGCAGGCCAGTGGCTGCTTGAATTGACAGCTCAGGTGCTGTCTGACCGACAAGAGAGATAATTCCTACAACGACAAACCAGGTAACAAGCGTAGCCGCAAATGCGAGGCCTGCGCCCCCGAAATAGGCTTCCAGTAAGATTGACGAGTTCTCACCAAGCTTGCAGTGATGGCGGAGAGGACGAGAATCGTTTCTAATCCTTCTCTAAATACCAATATTCCCGTATCCACAATGGCGGCCCCGTGACCTACGTTGCTTCTGGTCGGATCAGGACTTCCTCCGGCTGTAACCCCTTGCCAGACCAGGGCGCCAACAACAATCATTGCGGCTATGGTCAGAAACAGATGTTTGGGTCGAATCAGTTTCATCTGCAACTATGTATCCTCCTTCGTTAATTGATAAACAGTCAAGACTGTATTTGTGCTAATCTTGACTAAATAGGTCATGATTCATGGCTACATTCTACAGTTAGTATCACCTAACTGCAACTGTTAGTTTTGATAAACAATGAAGTATATGCGAGGGAAAGTGGTAACTTGACTGATTGGCAGTCGAAGGGACATTACATGGCAAGAAGGAGAGGTTGGTTACTCGGTTAGTAGAGGAAACTTCGTGAAGTTCGTACGTAGGCGGCGCTAAAATAGAGTATGTGCGCGCCCTCAGGCCAAACAAACACCGGGGTCTCTAATTCGCCCCGGTGTTTGTTTGGCCTTGTTGGGTTGAACATCGGTTAGCCGCAGGGTGACCACCACAAATTTGTAACTTAAACGTCAAGCGTGCCGGATGAATCCGCGTGCCCCGCCCGTTCTTGTCTTCTCTGGTTCATTCCTCTGTATATGCTCGCAAGAATGGCACCAGAAATATTGTGCCAGACACTGAAAATTGCGCTTGGTACAGCTGCTATAGGTGTAAAATGGGCCTTTGCGATGGCCACGCCCAAAGCTGAATTTTGCATACCCACTTCCAATGAAACAGCCGCACGTTTCGGAAGCTCCATCCCGGTGATCTTAGCCAATAAATAACCCAGGGCAAAACCGCATACGTTGTGTAAAACGACAGCCAGAAATATCAGTAGGCCAGTAGCGGCAATTTGTTTATGACTCCCACTTACGACTCCGGCAACAATTGCGACGATTGCTATGGCTGAAACTAGGGGCAAAATTTTACTGGTCGTTTTTGCTGTGCCTCGAAATATGGATTTCACGATTAGGCCAATGATAATTGGAATAATGATCACCTGAACAATTTGCCAGAAGAGAGAAACTGGGTTTACCGCCACCCACTTGCTTGCGAACAACAGAATCAACGCTGGCGTAACAATGGGGGCCAGAATGGTGGATACTGACGCGATGGAAACAGCGAGGGAGACATCGCCCCGCGCCAGAAATGTCATGACATTGGATGATGTACCACTGGGGCAACTTCCCACTAAAATAACGCCCACAGCAATGTCAGATGGTAATCGCAATGCCAAACAGATCAAAAATGCCAGTAAGGGCATGACGACGAAATGGCTAACCACCCCGATAGCCACATCCTTAGGCCTGCGGAAAACTTCTTTGAAGTCGGCTGGAGACAAGGTTAAACCCATGCCAAACATGACGACACCCAAAAGTTCAACCGTATATTTTCCGATCCATACGAAATCATGCGGTGCTATGAATGCCACAATTGCAAACAATAGCACCCAGTACGCAAACGTACTCCCAACAAATCGACTTATCGCTTCCAACGTTTTCAGAATTACCAGTCCTTTCGAGTTGTCAGCACATATAGTAGTACGAAATTTTAGAATATACAAGGAAGAATTGATGGTGTTGGAAGTGTGTGTGCTAAGTCTCGGTGATGCCCAAATTGCTCAGCGAAATCGACCGGACACGATTCCGTCCGGTCGCAGCGCATCCATCACATAGCAAATGCCAAAAGAGCGACTCATCGTCGTCTATTAAACCGGCATATGTAATGTTAATTTTCATCCGTGAAATAGATTTTGTAGTAATTCATGTTCTTTGCCGAATCGTGTCCGCGTTCAATGTGTTTTAGGTCCTGTGGATCATGCGATCGAACATAGATGTCCACTAATTTATCCAGCTTGATGACACTTTTCATACGGCGCTTGGCGGATTTTACAGAAGACGGGGAGATCTGAAACTCTGTGGGTGGCTCCATGGCGTGTTCTTCTTGGTACTGCCCGCTATACGCCCGAAAAGATTCAATGTAGGTGGGTTCTTGGAGCACTTCTTCCTCGAATCTAGACATTTCAAACTTGGGATTGTCTTCGAAGAACTGGAGTGTTCGTGATCGCAGCTCTACGGGTTTAATTTTGTTTTCGTCTACGATCTCGTCCGTCACAAATTGCCCAACCATCTCAATGTAATCTCTCGTGATGGCATCCTCTGGGCGTGCGGGCTCTATGCGTAGAAAGTCATCCTTCCAATAGCGAGCTTCGTTCGCAGCCTTGCTGTGTGAATCTACGACATACACCTTGTATCCTTGCTCAGCGTTGGTGTTGAGCACTAGGCAACCTTTGTCCAGAGCCTTGATGTTAATTCCACTGTCAGACACGACGTTAAACGCGTCGCTTCTTTCCACCACCTTTAGGTACGTTTCCTTGTTCTCGGTGCGAAACAGACCGATGGCATCTGTTATAATGTCGCCGTCCTCCACGTTATGCAAGTACGCCATATAGAACTCCCCACCCTTAATTCTGGGGTGAGTTGAATTCTCATATAAGTGCCGAGCGATGTTTTTAGACTGTTCCAGAAATGTGTTTGGATCCTGAAAGACTTGAGTGATATACATATAGATTTCGTTAAAACGAATATCCGTACTGTGGGAGAATCGGTTGATATTTTCATTCTTCCGAAAAGGTTGCAGGAGATACTTAAACAGCAATTGTTGAACTTGCTCGTCATCAATTTTGACGATCGCGTTGGAACATAGCAACTCCTCCTCGTTTGCTTTGTTCCCAACCCTGTGAATGACGAGGCGTTCCATATTCACCGCGGCAAAGTTTAACATCGTGATCGACCCCATCTCTCGTAGTGCAGACACACCTTTTCGACATAGGGAGCGGTAAATCCTATTTTATTCACAGCCCGCCTCATATAGATTACGGTTTTTTGGATTGGAAAAAGGCCACCCGAGTCGCTCATTCTCGATCACGCTCCTCGGGAGCCACTGAGGACGAAACAGTCACATGTGAATTGGGGCCTTCATCGCTTCATGTGCCTTTCGTTCCGCACGCCTTGCCATCCACGCTGTGAGAATGGGTACTAGGATTGAGGTGACAATGACGGCCGCTGCGACTTGAACCATGGCTGTAGCCGCGATTGCTCTATAGCCAGAAAAGACTGCAGCGACAGCTACCGGAACGGCAGAAGCATTACCAGCTGTGGAGGCGGCAGCCATGCCGCCCAGACCTGTGCCACCAGTGACGCGATCGATCAGGACTAGAACGATACCCGTGATGACGACAACTGCCAGTCCAAGAATTAATCCCGAAGCGCCTGCAGAAATCACGTTCTTTAAATTAATCCCAAAACCAAGTGCAAGGGCAAACAGGGGGATTAACACACTCTGTCCTTGGCTGAGGAACTTACGCATGTCGATGTCCAGATTACCCAGTATCATGCCGATAATCAAAGGCAATACCGCGTACACAAAAGCCATGACCGGAAATGATGCAAGTCCTACGACACCGAGAATGAGCATGGTGAAGAACGGACCAGATTCAAGCGACATAATGGAATACGCCGCGACATCTTCTGCTTTTTTGCCGAACTGACCCATCAAGGCCATATACAGCCCGCCGTTCGTGTCGGAGAACGCCGCGACGATGGCGAGGGCAGACAGGCCGAGAAACATGTGGTTTTGATCGGGAACCACCGCCTTGATGATGAGACATATCACCGCAGCGAGTACAATCTTTCCGAGCCACAGGGAGATACCTTTTTTCATGATATAACCTGCAGCTTTAAATTCAATCGTCGAACCGAGGCAGATATAAAACGCCGCCAGCAGTGCGGGCGCGCAGGTTAGCAATCCGCCAGTGAACGAACTTTTGAACACCGTGCCGTCGGCAAGGTGTGGGAAAGCGGTTCGGACAATCGCTCCGATGAGAAGTGGAACAATCATCATCCCACCTGGAATTTTATCAATCGTTCGTTTGATACGCACTGAAACCCTCTCCTTCTGTCTGACTCAGTGATGTAAACGCAATCGAAAAGCGCTTTCATAGATGTCGAAAAATCAGGGGTGGCGCGAACTGGTTTCCGTGTCCGCGCCGGATCGTGCTCAGTGATTCGTTCCTTTGAGAAAGTCCGCTGCGACAAGAATGGATTCGATCATGCTTTGCTCCCGAGCGATTCCTTTGCCGGCGATGTCGAAGGCTGTGCCGTGATCGACGGAGGTTCGCAAAATCGGCAGGCCCAGCGTCACGTTGATGCCTGTATCGAAGCCCAGCATCTTGATGGCGATATGCCCTTGGTCATGGTACATGGCAATAACTGCGTCGAATTGACCGTTAGCCGCTCTCGAGTATACCGAGTCAGGCGGCAGTGGCCCGGTTACGGCGAAACCTTCTGATTGAGCTTGCTGGATGGCTGGGATAATCTCTTTTTCTTCCTCGTCACCGAACAAGCCGCTTTCGCCCGCATGAGGGTTGAGGCCTGCGACAGCAATTCTGGGATTTTGCACGCCATATCTCAAGAGGGACTCAGCAGTGAGACGGATACGCCCAAGAATGCGGTCCTTGGTTGCCATTTCAATGGCCTGTTTGAGACTGACATGCGTCGTGACATGAACGACACGTAGCCCTTTGTTGACGAGCATCATGGCCGAGCTCGGCGATCCCGACAAAGCAGCGAGGGCTTCCGTGTGGCCAGGGTACTTGATGCCAGCCATTTTCCAAGCTTCTTTGTTTAAAGGTGCTGTACAAATGGCGTCAATGGTGTGGTCTACGGCCAGTTTTACCGCTCGCTCGATGTAGTCGAACGCACATTGCCCAGCCGTAGCACTCAATTCGCCCCACGGCAAACTTTTGGGCACGTTGCCCAGGTCCATGACGTTGACAATCCCAGGTTCGAACTTCGCCTGCGCTACGCTGGCGATTGAGCGAATATGCGGCTCATTCGTTACCTTACCAGCACGCTTCAGGACAGCGAGCGCTTCTTCGAGTCGTCCTTTGTCACCGATGATGAATGTGTTTACTCTCTCGTTTACCTCTCGACTGACGGCAGTGAGCAGAGAGATTTCTGGGCCGATGCCCGCGGGATCGCCCATGGTCATTGCAATTGTTGGCTTTGACATGTTGAACATCTCCATTCGGTTATCAAACTGGGCACTTGTTCAGTAAAAAGCCGGCAGCCTCTGTTAACGCACTCATGGCTCCAAAACCGCCTGCCTTGGATACCAGCGGGATTTTTCCGTGGCTCGTCTCGATCCAACTCCACGGGATTCCAGCTATCACTTCACCTTCTGGCCAAATCGCCGCCGCATTCAGAGCCTCACACAATGCCAAAGCGGTGTCTCCGCCAGTGGCCACAAATCCGATGGCGTTCCGATCCGACATACTTTCCGTCCATTGATTGACGGCATACGCTAAGTCACTTTCGAAGCTACCAGGTAAAGCGGAATCTCTCATTGCCCTAGCTGGAGCAAGCGTGACCCCTGCAACTGGCTGATCACTGCAATGAACGAGTTCATCACTTCCGCGCTGAAGTTCTATTGCGTGCGTATTTTGCTTTGCGAGCAGCAAGGGTTGTAGTTCAACAATGGACGATTGATAGGTCCGGGTGACGTGCTCCAACTGTCGATGTGCCACCGGATTGGCGCTGCCAACGGCAACCAAAACATGTTCACACGATGGCATTTGTTGCGGTAAGAGGTTTGATTCACTTTCAGATGCATCATTTAGCCAGCAGGCGGCCAACTGTTTTGCTAAGCCAGCTGAGCCACAGGGAAGAACCGATGAATTGTATGCAATTGCCTTTGCAATCACCGCGAGTTCCTCGTTTGTTGTCGAGTCTGCCACGATAATGGCCTCTTTGTGCGCAGCACCCTCGATGAATTCGGCCACGACGTCGATTCCTCGAGCCAGAACATCCTCAGTCAACTCAATGACGGGCAGGGTTGTTGTTTGGCGAACGAGATCAGCCACTCTGTCTTGGGTCACCGGGTTGCGAGGGTCGTTCGCGAAATCTGTCTGGCTCACGGGCGATCCATTGACGTAAAGCGTACCGTTTTGAACAATTCGGCCATTTGCGGGAAATGTCGGTGCCAAGACAGCAACACGCCGGTGGAGAGATTTCAAAAATGCTTCGATCTCGCTCCCAACATGTCCCCGAAGAGTCGAATCGATTTTCTTGTACACCAGAAAGGGAACATTTGGCGACGTTCGGAGCTGCTCTCCTGCGTTCATGACGATTTGTCGCGCCGTGTCTTCATCCAACGCTCGGCTCTCCGAATCGAACACCTGGACGATGTTTGAGCCTAGAGAAAACACCCACGGTGAGTCGGAACGGAAGCTCACTCTCACCTGGTGTGACCCTGTACGAAAGTAGTTTGCTGCATCGGCGGCGCCTGTTAAGTCGTCTGCGATCACGTAAATACGCTGTCCTTTTGTCATCCTGTACCACCCCTTTCTCCGTGTGGGTGTCTTTTACTGTTGTCCTCCTATTTCAATGACCTCAACGCCTGACTGAGACACCGGGTCACGGAAGATATCAGGGACAAAGTCAGTGATGATCATGTCAACCGACGATAATGGTGCAAAAGTGTCCAAGCCCGCATCACAAAACTTCTCGTGGTGAACCATGAGGACTTTCCTGCTTGCATGCTCCAGCGCCACGCGTTTCACGTTATACGTCGTCGCATTCAGGTTGAAGAGCCCTGTCCGGACATCGACACGGGCCGATGACAAGAAGTAGATGCTTGATTTGTGTCTCCTAAAATAGTCCTCAGTTTCCTGTCCAAAAACAGCTCCCATGGCGGGTACATACAATCCAGGCGCCAGGTGAACGTGCACACCACGTTTGGCTGCTGGCTGCACAACGGCCAGTGAGTTTGTATAGACCAGCACATCTGCCGGTAAATGAAAGGCCATCTGAGCGACAGTTGATCCGGAATCTAATACGACAACATCGCGAGCCGTGACCATTTTCGCAGCTTCCGCCGCAATGAGTCGCTTCACGTTCACGTCTTGTCTAGAGCGAATTTCTAGCACGGGTCCGAAGTCGTCGTCCGAGCCCATTCGCAGGTTTCGCCCTGCCTCATTGGGTTGATAGTTCATCTGCTCCGCAATTTTATGGATTTTTTCTGCGAGTGTCTTATCTCGGATCGCGATTCCGTTTAGCACTCGGGAAACGGTTGAGAGTGAAGTTCCTGCAGTGTTTGCGATGTCTTTTATCGTCACCATATGTCTATCACCTCGATAAACTGAATACGTTTTCTGAAAACGTATTCAGTTACAATGACAGCATACTACCTTGGTGGCAATTTGTAAAGTGATCGCGGAAAATAGAGTTATGTACTGAAAACAAGGTCGTGTACCGACAAATAAAGTACTATACTCAGAACAACCGCATCGATCATAACGGGGCTGCTTGCTGTGTTTTGTCTGTATAACAATTCACCAAACCTGTAAAGTGGTTATTGAACCTAAGGGCAGGTTCGTCCCATAAGAACATCCCAAATTCTTCAGGTAATTGAGGGGGCGAGTGAAGGGCCAGTTGCTTTCAATATATTGAACATAAGTTTCCAGGCTTACGTCATGACATTCATTTGAGGTTTGAACTCGGAGAACCTTATCATAACTAAATGAGGTTTTTATTGAAACTCCTTTATGTTAGTTGTAGAAAAACGACTGCCCAAGGCTATTATAGACCGTTTAGACAGTCCCATATTTTTTAGATCATTATATATCTAGTTCTGGCGCGGATTGCTTACATACTTTGGAGACAATGACTAAATTAATTTGCAAACGCAAAAAAAGGATGCCCCTGAAAGATCATATCAGGAACACCCTTGTCAATCGGGGACTATTTCTGACTTTGCTGCTTCTCCATATAACTGCGCATCCGGACCATATACTCGGGTGCGTCCATCGGATCGCTGGCGATCATTTCAATGATGCAGAGTCTTCCGGCATGTTCCTTCTCAGCTTGGGTTAAAGCTCGATCAAGCTCTCCATTCGTCCGGACTGTCATGGTAAACGCATCGCCTCCAAATACTTCAGCGAGCTTGGTGTAAGACCAGCGCGGGATTTGGTTATATCGCTGATCCTTTATCTCTGTTTTGACATTCAAATATTTCTCGATGGTATAACCATCGTTGTTCAAAACCAAGATAATGGGCTTACAGCCATAATAGAGCATGGAGCTGATTTCCTGGGCTGCGAGCTGCAGGGAGCCGTCCCCCGTAAAAAGCAGTACCCGACGGTCTGGTGCGGCGATACTAGCACCGTACGCTGAGGGTGTGGCGTATCCGATTGACTGCCAGCCTCCTTGCGCAATATATGTTACATTGCGCGGCAGTCTGACCTGCGCCATCCCATAGTAGAACGATCCGGTCTCGGCGATGACAATATCGCCCTCTTTCAGCATCTGCTGAAAACGGGGATAATAATCGGCCGCATTCAGCGGTTGGTCAACACTGCCGGTGATTTGGTCGTACGGGAATGACACATTTCCCCGCACTCCTTGGCCCCTGTACCCCAATTTCTGTACCGCAAGCAGCATGTCGGCTGCCAATACATTCGAATATTCCGCTTCAGCGACCTTGACCATGTCCGGTTGAATATTAACCGTTACCAGCGGATTTAGCTTTGCGGTGAACGTTGCGGTGTTAATGTCTGACCATACCATGCCGACCGCAATGACACAGTCAGCATTTTCTACCGTCTTTTGAACTAAGGAACTACCAAAAGCTCCTTCATACATTCCGATATAGTTGGGATGGGTCTCGTCGAATGCTCCCTTTCCTGACATCATCGTCACAACAGGAACGTTCATGGCGTCGGCCAGCTGGCGAACCGCTGTCTGAAGGCCGAAACGCATCGTTTTGAGGTCGACTAGAATAACCGGGCGGTGGGCACGCTCCAGTAGTTGGCGGACATGATCTGCTGCTGCCTGAAGGGTTTTCAGGTTGGACGTTGGACGTGTCGGTTCCGGCTCTTTCCGGATGTTGATCGGCTTGGTCACTAAATCATCGGCTACAACCAGGTATACCGGCTTTTTCTTTTCCTTCGCAATGCGAATCGCGGTCGGAATTACAATCTCGGCGTTTTCCGGCGTGAGCACTGCGGTATAAGCCGTAATCTGCTCATACACGGTTCGAAAGACATTAAAATTTCCGTCCATTAGAGTGTGGTGCATCAGCTTGTGCTCCGTTTGATCCTTCTCAGGAGGAGCCCCCACAATGTGAATCATCGGCACATTCTCGCTGTTGGCACCAGCTATTGCATTGCAGGCACTGAGTTCCCCTACTCCAAAGGTCGTAATAAGAGCGGCTATGCCTTTGATTCTTGCGTAGCCATCCGCCGCATAGCCCGAGTTCAGTTCGTTCCGTCCATTGATAAACCGGATGCCGTTATACCGTTCCAGCGTATCTAGCAGTGTAAAATTATAGTCTCCGGGGACACCAAAAATTTCAGTAATGCCCTCCAGCTTCAGGCAATCGAACAAATACTGGCCAAGTGTTTTTTGAGTCGTTCCGGATTGCGAGCCAGAGCCGCTCACAGCCATCATGTTTTCCATCGATTGTACACTCCTAAGGATTTATCTGTATGATATTAACCTTTTATTGGACCGGTTATTCGGCGTTCAAGCGATTAGGGATGTTCTATTTATAAACACTTTTGTTGTTGTACATCTGAGTTGCGACTTGTAAGTTGTCGATAATCATGTGGTGTGAATCCACCCGCCCAGAACTGCGGGCGCGAACCTACCGTGACGTGGGATGGCGGTAACGCTGTCTTGCGCTAGCTCACGAGACAATGTAGCCGAGTTCGATAGGGTGATTCGAACCGGAGCTAGGTTACAGGTGCATGGTGAACGAAAGTGAACCCCTTATAAACCGCGTTATGCAAGACAAGCGAAACACTCTGACACGCTTGAGCCAAAAGGCAAGTAGTCGGGATCAGCACTCCCAGATTGCTGATTCGCAGTTCCAAGCGCTATCGCGGGAGTCGGGGCACCTAAACACTTGGTTAATGGGTTATCGATGAAACAAGGTAAGCCCGATGGGGTCTGTTGGAATAGCCGAACAGTAAGCAAAGTGCAAGCGATGCCGAATCCCCAGGGGGTAGAGGAGTGGGCAAAAAGCGAATGCCATCCTGTAATGGGGTGGATAGGGACGGTGGCAACACCAATTGTCCTAACGCGAAAGCGTGCTGACTTGCCCAGGGTCATCTAGCTGGAAATCTCGTAGCACACGGTGAATGGCGTGACCTGTTATGAACCCAATTATCCGTCCAAGAGACGAGTCAACGGGTCACACTCGAAAGAGCATGCGAGAAGTCGCATTCCCCGCAGTGGGTTGCAGAGACAACTGGTGAAGGTGGCTTGAGCCGTGTGACGGGAAACTGTCACGCACGGTTCTGAGGGGGCAAGGGCACCGCAAGGTGCCCTTGCTACCCGGCCAGGAGTGCGCAAGTAGTTCTCTGACAAAGAGCAACCTGGCAATCCTCGTAGTACGGACAGTTCTCATTCGTCTAGTAGTGTGGTTATTGAACAAAACCAGCTAATAGCTTGTCAATATTGCCAGTGAAAATAGATGCTTTTGTATGTTAGCTTAAGGCTCTGTTCGGTTTAATTGTGTATATTTTGACCAAAATGTTGGGAGGAACGTAGAATCGAGGCATAAAACCAGAGGGAAGGTATTGCCATGAACATTCGGCACTTGCGAGAAGCCCACTTCAAAAGCGGGATGGTGTGCCCGAGATGTAAAGGTAAATCTACCGTACGCTACGGAAAGTTCAGCAAAACGAGTGATCGTCAACGATACAAATGTAAGTCCTGTGGTCGCACATTTACCGATTTGACGGGTACACCTCTTGCATATGTGAAGAAGCCCGCAAATATGTGGGACGAGGTGGCAAGGTGTATGCGTGACGGATATTCCTGTCGTCGTATCGCCAAGGAACTTGGGATTGCGGTTTCAACAGCGTTTGAATGGCGTCATCGAATTCTGGCGTCCCTTCGGACCAGAACCGATCTTACGATCACACTGAACGGAATTGTTGAAGCGGACGAGACTTTCTTCCGCAAGTCATACAAAGGAAGTCATTTTAAGAACAAGATGGACCCCGATGCACGAAGAGAAGCGTTCTTCAAAGTATTTGGGCGTTACCCACGAAGGCACGGAAAGGAAGCCCACAAACGAGGGCGCAGTAAGGAGCAAGTGCCTGTACTGGTATTGCGTGACCGGACCGCTCGTACGGTGTCATTGGTCATGCCAAGCATGAAAACAGAAGAAATTTCTCGTCAGTTATTGCCTGCAATCGGTTCAGACACGGTGTTGTGTACTGATGCTTTCCGTGGGTACAAAACCGTCTGCAAAAACGCTGGCATTAAACACGTGGTTCTCAATCAGAACAAAGGTGAGCATTCAAGAGGTATTTACCACATCCAAAGTGTGAATGCCTACCACAGCCGTTTGAAGGGATGGATGGAACGTTTCAAAGGTGTCTCCACAAAATACCTGGACAACTATATGACGTGGTTTGCTTATGTCGATACGACCCGTGATATTGCCGCTGGTACGTGGGAACGTCGTTTCCTCGCTATGTCGTGCATTGACAATAAAAATGTTCGTTATAAATCCTCCGTACCGCAAGGGACTTGTGCGTTATGCAACGAGCCAATTCTGAAAGGTCAAGACATTGGGAGCATCTTTTACGTGTCACATGAGACTGGTGAGCGTGATCCCGATTTGCTTTGCCACGCTGATTGTTACTACAACTTGAGTGTGTCCAACGTAGGTAAAATCTCGGCATAGACCGTTCAAGGATTCCAGATCAGGGTGCTCTCATTGACTATTCGTATACTAATTGTTAGTATACGAATCATGGATCATAAAGAGATTTATACAAACTGTTTGGCGTTCCAGTTGACACAGGCACGTAAGAAAGTATTTGCATGGTATGGGAATTACCTCAAGCCGCTTGGGCTAACTCCCTCCTCTGTTTACGTGCTTGGCGTACTGCGTGACAAGGAATACGCAAATCCGAGCGAAATCAGCCATCTACTTGAGCTGGAGCGTCCAACCGTCACTACACTTTTGTCCAGAATGGAACGTAGCGGGTTGGTCAACCGAGTTCTCAACCCCAGTAATAGGAGAGAGACATTGGTCAGTTTGACTGATGCGGGAAAGGAGGCATGCGATAAGGCGTACCCACTGCTGGTAGAGGCAGACAAGGCACTGAACACCGTGTTGAATGGAGAGTTCGCACAGTTAAAAGAACAAGTTGAGAATTTGAACCGAATGTTACAGGAGGCAGCGGAATGAACAGACAATTTATCGTTCATTTGTCAAATAAGCAAAGGCATTTGATGACGGACGAACTCATACAGGGGCATGTCTCGTATTTGGGAGAACTCAAACGACAGGGCAAATTACCCTTTTGCGGTCCCGGTAAAGACGGAACTGCAATCATGATTCTGAAAGCCGACTCACAGGAAGAAGCAGAAGGATTACTTGCGGGAGACCCATTCACAAGAGCAAACTACTATCAAGATCGAAGAATCGTCGAGGTGGAAGAAGCAACGCTAGAAAATAACTTTCTACTCGATGATGTTCTCGTGAATTTGAGGAATCGTTCATAAACCACTTCTCCATCGAGATACGGTGTACACATTGAGGGTCAATGCGTACACCGTCTTTGTTATCCGAGAAATGAATCAATTTGTGTGCGCCGCTTTTGAATAACCCTCCAGATGAGTTGGAAGGTTTTTCTCTTTACGTGACGTTACTGGTCACTATGCCAAGTCTAGGAATGTTTTGTTGTGCTTCAGTATTGCATAAATCCAGTGAATCATTTTGTTAATACACGCTACGACGGCAAGTTTGTGAGGTTTGCCCTCTTCGCGTTTTCTGTCGTAGAACGCCTTGAGTCTCTTGCAACCTGACTTTCTCAACCCACAGAGTACGGCAACGTAAAGCGTGTGTCGGAGCCTGTTGGAGCCTCGTTTCGTGATTCGATTGACGCTCGCTATGAACTTGCCTGATGCGAATACACTTGGATCGACACCAGCAAAAGCAACAAGGTTCTTTGGGTGATTAAACCGATCAATCTCCCCAATTTCCGAGATAATCGTGGCGGCGATTTTCTCTCCAACACCGGGGGTGGATTGAACAACTCTCCACTCTTCAAATGTTTCAGCGAGAGCATCTATCTCATTCTCAAGTGTGGATAGGTGCTCTTGGTATTGAAGGATGATCTCGATGTACATCCTCAAACTGAAGATGTGGCTTTGCAATCGAGCCCCGTAAAATGGATTCTGGGTAGCTGCTGCGATGATTTCCTCAGCTTTTCCAGATGCCCATTTTGATGAACGGCTTGGACATAATGCATCGACTCGACTTGCCAGCTCATTTTGTGTGACTGCGAGAACGGATTCTGCTGTCGGAAACTCCCGCAATACATATAAGGAGACCTTCGAGTAGAGGTCACCAAATACGCCCCTGTACTCGGGAAACGCCTGATCCAGAATCGCTGTGAACTGTAGCTTCGTTTGTACACATAGATTAGACTCCCATGCCGCCGGGGCGGCACCAGCAGAAGGATGAAAATGCCTTTGTGTTGAATGATTTTTTGGTGGCTGGCGAAGGCAGGTCGTCACTCCTTGGTGCCTCGAGCCCGCTGATTAGACTGACTACGACGACCAGGTGCACCACAGAATGTCGCTCTCCTCCTCGGAGAAGCACGCAGGATAGAATGATCCGTTATGGTCGTTGCACCAGCCCTTCAATATTACCAGTCCATCAGGAAGGATTGGCATGGATGTCGTATACGAACGTTGTTGCGGCCTCGATGTGCACAAGAAGACGGTGGTCGCCTGTGTGCTGACGCCGGAGGCCAAGGAGATTCGCACGTTCTCCACGATGACGGAGGATCTCCTGGAGATGGTTGACTGGTTAGGACAACATGAATGCACGCATGTTGCTATGGAAAGCACAGCTTCATTCTGGAAGCCAATCTACAACCTTCTGGAGTCGGCGGACTGTCAAGTGCTTGTGGTGAACGCCAAGCACATGAAGAACGTTCCGGGCCGTAAGACCGATGTGAAGGATGCCGAATGGATCGCCGGATTGCTCCGCCACGGGCTGTTGCAAGCCAGTTACATCCCCAACCGTGAACAACGGGAACTACGAGAACTCATTCGCTACCGCCGAAGTCTCATTGACGAGCGGGCAAGAGAGGTGAATCGGGTTCAAAAGGTGTTGGAAGGTGCCAACATCAAGCTTTCTGCAGTGGCCAGCAATACACTTGGCAAATCTGGGCGGGCGATGTTGGAAGCAATGATCCACGGAGAAGAAGACCCGGAGGTATTGTTAGGGTTAGCCAAAGGCCGGATGAAGGCGAAGAAGGCCGATTTGCACAAGGCACTGAATGGGCTTATGGGCTCCCACCAACGAATGATGCTGGCAGCCCAATTACGTCACATCGATTACTTGGATGAAGAGATTGCCCGGCTGGATGAAGAAGTCAAGGAGCGCATGCTCCCTTTTGAAGAAGACCTGGAGCTAGTGGACACCATCCCCGGTGTCGGTCGACGAACAGCAGAACAAATTCTGGCTGAAATTGGGACAGACATGACCCAATTTCCGTCTGCTGCCCATTTATGCTCTTGGGCAGGACTGGCTCCAGGGAACAATGAAAGCGCCGGGAAACGAAAGTCGGGGAAAACACGCAAAGGGAATCAAAAACTCAGAGCAGCGCTGGTGGAAGCAGCACGCGCAGCGGCGAGAACGAAGCAGACTTATCTCTCTGCCCAGTACCATCGAATTGCAGCTCGAAGAGGCAAAAACCGTGCAGCAGTTGCAGTGGCCCACAGCATCTTAACCATCGTGTATTACGTGTTACAGCGACGTCAGCCTTATATTGAACTCGGCCCAACATATTACGAAGCACGCAAGAAAGACGCAGTCGTAAAGCAGGCGATCCGGAAGTTGCAATCACTCGGGTTGGAGGTCACCGTAAAACCTGTTGCATAAATGATCTCCAGACATCACAGAGTTCCTTTTAAAACCCATCTTGTGGTGGGCTTATTTCAGTATGTCGTTTTACCCTGGTCATCGCTCAATTATTTTCAGGATAGTATTGGCCTTAATGCAGAATGTCGTTACCTGTTCAATGTCTCTATATGCACAAGAGATTTGTCCGTCAAAAGGCCCGGTGTCATTTAAGAACCGGGCCCTGATGGGAAACTATACCCTTTGTACGCGCCGATGTTACTTACGCTGTAGCATCAGGTGAATCCTCGGGGCGCTCTATTGAGTCGCTCCAGCCCTTATTCAAATTGGAACAGGGGGTAGAGAGATAACGTTCACCAGTATCAGGAAGAAGCACAACAATCGTCTTACCCTTGTTCTCAGGACGGCTAGCGATGATCTTAGCGGCATGTATGGCTGCTCCCGAGGAGATGCCAACGAGGAGTCCTTCTGATCTCGCAATGGATCTTGCCGATTCAAAAGCCTCGTCATTGGTAACACGGATCACTTCACCGTAAACGTTTGTGTTTAACACTTCCGGTACAAATCCGGCACCAATACCTTGAATCTTATGTGGGCCGGGAGTTCCACCGGATAGCACTGGAGAATCCTCAGGTTCAACGGCCACTATGTGTACGGATTCCTTGCGGGCCTTGAGAACCTCTCCAACGCCGGTAATGGTTCCGCCGGTGCCGATACCGCTGACAAAGATGTCAACTTTGCCATCGGTGTCCTCCCAAATTTCGAGTGCCGTTGTGTTGCGATGGATTTCTGGATTTGCCGGGTTTTCAAACTGCTGAGGAATAAACGAGTCAGCTATTTCCTTCTTCAGTTCTTGGGCTTTGGCTATGGCCCCTTTCATCCCTTTCGCCCCTTCTGTAAGGACTAGTTCGGCCCCCAGCGCCTTCATCAGATTGCGTCGTTCAACGCTCATAGTGTCCGGCATGCACAAGATGCAGCGATAGCCCTTAGCAGCAGAAACAAATGCCAGTGCGATCCCTGTGTTGCCACTTGTCGGTTCAATAATGGTGGTGGCACCAGGACGAATCAAACCGTTCTTCTCAGCAGAATCAATCATGGCAAAACCGATTCGATCCTTTACGCTGCCTAGTGGATTGAAGTACTCCACCTTTGCAAGAACCTCGGCTCCGGTGTCGTTACTGATGTGGTTAAGGCGCAGTAATGGTGTTGAGCCAATTAACTCCGTGATGTTCCGTGCAATCTTCGGACGTGGTTTCAATGTAAATCCCCTCTTCTTAAATCTGACTTAAAACTATTTTTCCGATGCGTATAGTCGAAATATTAATCTGTTCTTACACATTTGTACAGCATACTGAACCGTATGTCTTTTAAATACCGTCAAAGCGCGTTAACGCCAAGCTGTCATCGTTTACCGCTCGCAATCTAGGGGATTCCGGAACGCAATTAATGCCACCCCTTGAGCTAGCTAGCGCGAGTAGATTAAACATCATGATTGCCTCGGATTGATTTTATCTATACGTTTACGTCTCCTAAAAATATTAAGAGATAAGTATCATTTGCTATTGCACATAAGACCCCCATGGCGGCAGGCGGCACCACAATCTATGAAAATGTGTATCAGTGATCTACTATGTCGCTAGACAGCCACACGGAGCTCGTCGCCCCCTGGTACTACGAGTCCGTGCATAAGACGGAGTTGGCGACCTGGAGCACCACGATTTGTCGCTCCCGCTGTCGGGAAGCACGTACGGTAGAATTCCTATCGCATCGGTCGCCACGTGGCTGTACTTCTTTCAGTGGGGAGTGGCAGCATTATGCAGGTTGTACACGAGCGATGCTGCGGACTGGATGTCCACAAGAAGAAGGTCGTTGGATGTGTTATCACACCGGAGACTAAGCCCAGCGGTAAGAAGTCAAGTGGGTAATCGATTTGGATTGGAAATGGATTAGGTAAAGTCTTGCAATTTGGGGTGAAGAAGAGTGCACTTAACAAGACCCCTTGTATACCGAATTTTCAGTTCAGCAGTAGGGGCTCATAACTGGAAATTCCGGTTCGGCTGAGATGAAGCTACCTCCTCCTCTCCGGGGGTGTGTACAGCTGGTTGGTGGTCAGTAGTGTGAACACCAAGCGTACCAATTTTCGTGCAGTCAGGACGAGTGCTCTTTTGTGCTTGTGTTTCAATGCTTCATTGGATTTCTTTTGGTAAAACGCTACGTACTCAGAATCATACCTGCGGACCTTGTCTGCGGCTTGGATCAGGTAATATCTCAGATACTTATTGCCGGTATGCATACGAGACGTTTCATCCGCCTCGTATTCGCCAGATTGGTACTGGTTCCATACCAAGCCTGCATACTTGGCTAAAGCACTGTGGTTCTTGAATCGCTGTATGTCACCAATCTCGGCAATCAGGCCAGCAGCGTACACTGGGCCAATGCCTTGGACGCTCTCTAACGTATTTGGAATTGCCTTCATCAGCCTGGCAATGGCTTTGTCGAGTTTCTTCACCTCAGACTCCATGTGTTGGATCACACTGAGCGTGACGGACAACGACAGGTTGACAGGGTCTTTCATAACCTTGTCTAAGCGAACGGAATTGCGTGCAACCTTTTGCAATTCTTTTGCAGTCTCTTCTGGATTCTCAAACTTGTTCCGACTCTTATCAACAAGGAAGTCAACGAGTTCCTGTAACGGCATTTGCGCCACTTGCTCAGGCTCTAGCTCTTGAATCACAGCGAGAGAAGTCGTTCCAAAAGAATCGGAGAACGGATTGTCCTGGCGAAGTCCACTGAACTTCAAAAAGAGTTGGTTCAAGAAATACGTCTTGTCTCGAGTGATGCTTTGAACCAAATGAAACCGAGTACGGGTTAGGCGTTGCAATGCTTCAAATTGAACAGAGTCTGTCATGGCTTGAGGGAGACGACCAAACCGCAGATGGTCTGCAATCACCCAGGCATCGATGCGGTCGTTTTTGGAAGGGTGTCATATCCCTTCTTAAAACGAGCCACTTTACGAGCATTTAGAACGTGAATGTGGGTATCTAAGTTGGGGCGATACCCGTCGAATTGCTGCTGTAGGTAATGTGCTAGATGCCATCCGAGATTGGAAGTTGCCTCCATGCCAATGACGACCGAATCCATTTGCTTGGCTACGGTAGTCTCTAATACCCTGCGAATGAGCGTGTCTGCGCCCGGCTGGTTATTGTCGACGTTAAACGAAGCCAAGTCTTGTCCGCTCCCATCCATCAATTGAACATGGTGGGAACGCAAGCTCACGTCAATACCAACATGCAGTTTAGACAATCAATTCACCTCCATTCAGGATGGTAAAGTCAAGTCAGTCCCGGACCTGGGTGCCCGTGGGAACCACCTACCTCAGCCTCGTCATCAGCACTCATCCGTCGGGATGTCAATTTACGGGCCACTACGCCCCATCCAAAGACGGAGGTGCAACCAGCGGTTAAAGATTGGGCGGTGGATCCTGGGTATCAGGCTTAAAACAGCAGTACCGAAAGGTCCGCAAGGAGGAAAAGAAATCTCCCGAGAAAAACTTGCTGACCCCATTGTCCCACAGGCAGGTCGGGTACAGGTAGCGACATCTGGTTGGAGCCTCCTCCAACCAGATGTGGCAGTGATGTAGTTGTCAAAGAGCGCATGACAAAGAAACGAAGTACCGACAAAATGGCACTCCAAATTCAATAAAACATGAATGTCGGGTAGCTTCCCCATCCGGGGTGGCACGACACAGCAAGAACCAATGGTGGATGGGGAAGCTCCCTCAGACCCACGATTCATTCAAATGAACGATGACTCATTGAGATCGAAATCAGAAGCCGGCTCTGGAAATTCTGATGTGAAGCTCCAGCAGTTCCGGACCTACTGGAAATTCAACGAATAAGAACTTCAAGAACTATGATACGAGGAGGAATTATAGTGAATATTGAACAAAAATTGTTTGAGTCGGCAGTTGAGTTAATTCAAAAGAGATACCCAAGCGGTTGGGGCGGAGCGGCTGCAAAGGTGGTCATATTTTGACCAGTGTCGCACCAGATGTGATTGTAGCGTCTACTGAACTATGTATGGAAACGGGGGCGATTTGTGAAGCTCATAAGCTTAATGATGAGGTTACCCATTCCATTTGTGTGACGCGCGACGATGAAAACTCTAAATTTAAAGTTTTGACCCCCTGCGGTGTTTGCCAAGAAAGGTTGTTTTATTGGGGGGGAAACGTAAAGGCAGCCGTTTACTCTGAAAGTGGTGACTTGATTTTCAAAACTCTAAAAGAAATTCAGCCTTATCATTGGGCAAAGGCATATCCAGAGGGAGTTTAGCAGAAGAATGCAGAAGCTAGTTAAAATATCAGATCGCAGTTTATTTTTACCTCCAAGTCATGAAACGGACCGCCCACTCCTAGCCGCAATTGTAGGTTCAGAAAGAACTCTATTAATTGACGCGGGAAATTCCTCACGCCATGCAACGTTATTTCTGCAGCAGCTAAAAGCCTTGAACATACAAGGAGACTGGTTAGTGATTACCCATCATGATTGGGACCATGTTTTTGGCTTAAGTGAATTCAAAATTCCAGTTATCTCACATTTCAATACACGTGATGAAATTAAAAAATTACAATACTTGAGTTGGACGGATGAAGCTTTGGACCAACGGGTTAAAGACAAAACCCAGACTTCATCTTCTGCAGAAAACATCAACAAGGAACTTGGAACCGAACGGGATGTCGTTTTTCCATTACCTAACATTACATATACCGATCAAGTGACGATCGATTTAGGTGGGGTTAGTTGTTTAATTGAACACGTCGGCGGGGATCACGCTTACGACTCAAGCGTTGTTTATATTCCTGAAGAAAAAGTGCTCTTTGTCGGAGATGCGATGTACGCAAATACAATGAACTGGAGCTACACAGCCGAAAAGACACTTAAATTAATTCAAAAACTAGAGCAGTATGATGTGGAACTTTGCTTTTTATCACACCAAGACAAGCCTTTAACTAAAGCAGAGTATCAGCATGAACTGTCCGTTCTAAAAAACATCGCTACACTAATACAGGTGTTCCAAGGCGATAAATCATCTATCGCTGAAGAATTAGTCAATCGCCTTCACCGATCGTTAAGTGAAGATGAGTTGGAAACTATCGACTTTTTCATAAATGGGCTGCACAGTTAGAACGACAGATTCCCAAGCCTGTCTTATTCAGTTAAACGGAGGCTTTAATCCCAGAAGACTGTGCGCTCCGTGATTGCATGGATATACACGGCGTCATACCGATGTAAAATGTCACTCTCGGGCAGCATAGTCCAATAAGAAAGCTCCCAATCGGCAAATGGAAATGTCGATTCGGAGCTCATTGTTTGGACTATTCGACGGGGTCACAGGCTATATCGTTTAAGTCCGGATTTAAAAAAACCTCATTGTAATGGTCAATTTTGTAATCGATTATTCTTTGTGTCTCCAGTTGTTTCAATTTCGTTCTGCATTCTTTTCTTGTGTTCTGTTAGAATGGAGATTCTGAGGGATGGAGACAGTTCCCTGGTCAGAGAGGCTGCGGTACTGCTTCATTTCCTTCAACGTAATTCCTGTTGCTTTGAGTCTCGTTAAAAATACCATGCCTTCTAGCTGATGTTTACTGTAGGTCCTATGCCCGTTCGCCTTACGATCGGCATACGGTAGCAATCCAATTTTCTCGTAAAAGCGGATCGTATCTTCCGATAGACCAGTGAATTCAGCCGCTTGCTTAATTGAGCTTACGGTTTCCGGAATGTCCCCCACTTTTGCCGCCTCCTCCTGCTGTATTACCACGGTACCACTCCGTTTTCGTCAAAGAAACCGCCGGTCGGACCATCGTTTGAAAGGGTGGCAAGTTTCACTACAATAGAAGCACCCTGTTCAACGGAACGATAACCCATATGCCCATTCAAATCGGTCGAAGTAAACCCCGGATCGGCTGAATTAACCTTAATCAAGGTATCCTTCAATTCTTTTGCAAACAATACTGTCAAGGCATTGACCGCTGTTTTGGAACTCATATAGGCGAGCAAATTGTCTCCGTAAAATTCGGATTCCGGGTCATTATTCAAGGTCAAGGAAGCTAACCCACTTGACAGGTTGACAATTCTGCCAGCAGGTGATTTTTTAATCAATGGGAGCATCGCCTTCGTGACAGAAAACATACCGAAAAAGTTTGTCTCGTAAGTCCTTTTCAGATTGATCAATTCCAACTGACTCGGGGGAACGCTTCCATCCTCGAAAGTCACGCCTGCATTATTAATCAGAACATCAAGCAATCCATACTGATTATCAATTTGTTGTACTGCGGATTGAATGGTATCCACGTTTGTAACGTCAAGAGTAATTGCCTTTGCATTTATATTCTCAGTGTTCAACGCAGCCGCAGCTTCCTGTCCTCTGGTTTCATCTCGTGAACCAAGTAAAATCGTGAATCCTAGATGCCCCAATTGCCGACCAGTCTCAAACCCAATTCCTTTATTCCCACCAGTGATCAAAACTGTCTTGGAACTACCCACTGTTGTGCCCCCTCATGTGATGTTTTACGGACTGAGGATTACGATACAACTTGGAGTATGCTCCAAGTCAAGCATCAAATTGTAGTACATTCGTTACTGAACTATTGGGGGCGAGAATTCAACAGGTCAGTGTCTCAACACTGCATGAAAATGCAGCAGTGAACATGACGTGCTTACTGAATTTGGGGCAGGTTAACTGAAAAATCCCTTGCAGGATGCGATTCCTGTACGCAAACCAGCGGACGCAGGTCACACCCTTATAGTCGTTTTGCACGTTTCTCTTCATGTCGAGCCACTTTTGCTCGGTTTCCACAGATTTTCATTGAGCACCATTTACGACGACCACTTGAGTCCATAAACAACAATACACAGTCCGGATTCGCACAACGGCGAATGGTCAGTAATTCTTCGGAAGCCAATAATTTAAGTGCGTCAAACGCAACAAGGGATAGAATGGCATCTGTTGAATCACCAACCGGAATGGGTACGAGACCTTCGGACAAAATTTTATACGACAAAGGCGCTTTTTGTATTAAGTCCTCTAAATGTTCTTTCCATTTGTCCACCAGTGCGTTTCTATCCGCCAATTTTTCAAATCCATCTCGTAAAAAAGAACGCAATTTTCTCACGGCGTGCAACGTTTCCGGAGAATACCCAGTAGTTTGTATAGCAGCAAGGCTTCCTATTTCCTTCATGGAAACAAGCCAATGGTTCAAATCTGATTCTGTAACAAGCAAATCATGGCGAACACCACGTCGTACAACTTCTGTATTGACGAGATCAATGGATGGATGTCCTGAAATAAGTGGAAATTCCTCACGTTCGGTCATATTTCTTCCTCCCAATAACACTAACCAGATTATACACCATTGACAGGTTAGATATAAGCACTTATGATACTAACCACAAATATAAATAATGTCTGGTTAGTTGAGGGCAAGGAGATGAAAAAGCAAGATTAAACCATCCTTTGCTTAATGGAGAATTGTTTTACACTGAGAGGAGAGTAATGTTGATGCAGCGAGAATCTCGCCCGCCATTTCCCCCGTTTGACGAATCAACAGCCCGGCAAAAAGTCCGCATGGCTGAGGACGCGTGGAATACCCGCGACCCTGAACGCGTAGCATTGGCTTATAGCATAGACAGCCAGTGGCGGAATCGGTCTGAATTTGTATCCGGCAGATCGGAGATTGTTGAGTTCCTAAAGAGGAAATGGCATCGGGAATTGGAGTACCGTTTAATCAAAAGCCTCTGGGCGTTCCACGATAACAGAATCGCCGTACGGTTTGCGTACGAGTGGCACGATGATTCGGGTAATTGGTTTCGCTCTTATGGAAATGAAAATTGGGAGTTCAATGAATCCGGATTGATGGTACGTCGTCATGCATCGATTAACGATTTGCCCATCACTCAGGAGAATCGACTCTTTCATTGGGAACTTGGACCGCGCCCAAATGACATACCGGAGTTAGAGGAGTTTGGGCTATAAACACCTACAAAACTCATAATGGGCCGTTTTACGTGACAGAGTTACGTAGGGTAGTACGAGAGAATGGCAACTCAGAAAATAGAACCGATTCGCTACAATGCAGGTGTCAAGTAATTGGGCACCTGCTATTTTGTTGGAATCTACTACGAATCTACTTGCACTATTGGGGGCATTAATTGAAGAACCGTGCTGACTGACGTTTGTATAGACATGCGTCCGCGTTGCACAGCCTCTTATTCAGTTATGGGACAGGTCAGCTGAATAGCATCTCTTTCATTTTTCAGCCCGAACGGAGCGAACGGAGCCTCACGGGGATTTTTCACAGATATTCCCTTGTGACAACGATGGTTGAAAGTCCTATCGAACCAGGACTCCTGTTGAGATTGAAGCATGGCAATTGTAAACGAGTAGATGGCGCTTACACCCTCTTAGTTACCTTTTCTGTGTCGTTATCGGAAATAGCATGGCAGACAACGTCAACGGCTGTTCGAAGAAATTAAAATTTCCTCTGTAAGCCTTTCTTTTTTAAACTTAAGGCAGCTTTTCAAATTTCTCTTCTTGAGCGTCAAACAATGCAAGCTTGTAATTGATCTTTTCTAACGTTTTGATTAAACGCGATATTTGCTCCTCTACTTTGTTCTTCTGACGCGTCATCAACGTTTTCCGCTGCTGTAGCGTCTTACGCCCTCCCTTGTATAGCTCTACATACTCTCTTATTTCCGCTAAAGGCAAGCCTGTTGAACGTAGAACCTGCACCGTTTCAATCCAGTCAATATCGGAGTCGATATACAAGCGTACTCCGTTCTTGTCCCGTCCAACATGGGGTAACACGCCTTCTTTTTCATAGAAACGTAAGGTATAACGAGACACGCCCGTTTTCTCGGAAACCTCCTTAACTGTGTAGGCCATGTGTTCGCATCTCCCATCATACATTAGAGTTACTCTAATGTAATTTTACCCTTGTATTGTCGTTTTTCAATAAAAAGTGTTGTAATCGTAGCAAAAAACGGGCGTTTGACTTAGACAACACTCTAACCTGTAAGCTTCTAGTAGTTTAACCGATTCATTGCTAGGAAAGGGGAAGTTCAAATGAGCAACAAAATATGGTTCGTTACCGGCGCCTCCAAGGGGATGGGGCAGATATTGGTTAAAATGCTGCTGGCAAGAGGTTATAAAGTGGCTGCGACGTCGAGAAGTGTGGAAGATCTTCAGCAGGCTGTGGGCGAACATGATCAATTTCTTCCTTTACAGTTGAATCTCTCGGATGAAAAGGACGTCAAAAGGGCGTTATCTGCAACGATTGATCGTTTTGGCAGCTTGGATGTGGTCGTCAACAACGCGGGTTACGGACAAGTCGGACCTTTTGAGGAAATTTCGGATGCGGCCGCCAGGGAAAATTTTGAAGTTAACGTATTTGGGACTTTTAATGTGGTGCGGCAAGCGCTGCCACAGCTACGAAAACAGAGGTCCGGCCATATTATCAATTTCTCTTCAACAGCTGGTTTTTACGGATTCGGCGGAAGCGCTATTTACGCAGCCACCAAGTTTGCTGTAGACGGGATGAGCGAAGCGCTGGCACAAGACGTGCAGCCTTTTGGCATTCATGTGACGGCCGTAAAGCCCGGATACTTCCGTACCCAGTTTTTATCTCCAAGTTCCTTGCGAACGAGCACGACTCATCTTATCGACGATTATGCTTCCCTCCGAGAAGCGAAGGAGGCCGGCCTCAACCAATACGATCAGAATCAACCTGGGGACCCGGAGAAGGGGATGGACGTGTTGATTCGGATAGCTGAGTCCGAGCAACCGCCACTGCATCTGTTTCTTGGGAAGGATGCTTACGAAGTCGCCCGTAGCAAGATCGAAAGCGTTCAGCGGGATATGGAGGCATGGGAAACCCTCGCAACTTCTACAGGCTTTGACTAGGTGTTTATAAAGCGAAAGGGGTAATCGGAATGAATGCCGAACTGACGCCAAAACGGACTCTTGGCAGCATGGGCCTCAAAGTATCTGCACTCGGTCTTGGAACAATGATGATGCCGCATAACAAGGAATCGATTCGTGTCATTCACGAAGCGTTAGACCTCGGTGTTACAATGTTCGACACAGCTGATATCTACGGAGAATTCGCGCAGCAGCGCTTCGGAGTAAATGAAAGGCTGGTAGGCAGAGCACTCAGAGATAGACGGGATAAAGCGATAATTGCCACGAAATTTGGTATAACGCATACTCAGGGTCCGAAAGGAGATGCCGCTTACATTAAGAAGTCCGTTGATGCCAGCCTCTATAATCTCGGACTGGATTACATTGACCTATAAGCATCGACCGGATCCAAACACCCCCATCGAAGAAACGGTCGGAACGATGGCCGACCTCGTCAAACAAGGGAAGATTCGGTACCTTGGGTTGTCGGAGGCACCGCCCGATATGATTCGCCGAGCTCATGCGGTGCATCCAATAAGCGCAATCGAAACTGAATATTCGCTTTGGAGCAGAGGAGTGGAAGATGAAGTCCTCCCAGTTCTAAAGGAGCTAGGTATCGGCTTAGTCCCTTATAGCCCATTGGGCCGAGGTTTTCTGACGGGCCAGATTAAAAAGATGGAGGATTTGGAACCGGGGGATTACCGGCGGCAGTACGAGCGGTTCCAAGTTGATAATTTCGATAAAAATGTACAACTCGTCGGACTGATTGAAGGAATGGCATCAGTCAAAGGGTGCACCCCGGCCCAGTTGGCATTGGGATGGGTGCTGGCCCATGGCGATTTCGTTGTGCCGATTCCCGGCACCAAACGAATTGACAGATTAAAGGAGAATTGGGGAGCTATGCAGGTTGGGCTCTCCCAAGCGGACTTGGAAGAAATCCAACGCATCTCTCCAAAAGGCTCTGCAGCGGGAGGTCGCTTTTGACATTTGTACCCCAAATAATGTAGGGCGTGGTGGCCGCCGCTACCGGCCGAAAGTGCGCAGGTAGACGGACTGTCAATCTGCCTAGCCATCTGGGGGCAATTTCTAATCTGTTTTTTCCGCACCTTGACAAATCGGTGAGTAGGGAGTTTCAGCGGCTTCAGGCGTTGATCTTCGGGGTGACTCGGTGTACACCCGTTGTCGTCCTTACTATGCGCAAGATTGCCTTTAACACGCCAGCGAAGCCGGTGTGCATACTCAACTGCAGCACGCCGTCGTCAATATCGACCACCGATAGCCGAGAGGTTGCAGAATCTTCAAATCCCGAGTCGCCGCTAGGCTCTGATTCCGGCGATGACGATATCGAGCATTCGGTTGACCCCATCAGGGTCGGACGCATATTCGTTCACCAAGACGATTCCGTACACGAGTCGTAGCACGTCGACGATATTGACCTCCGTTCGGACTTCTCCTGCGGCCTGGGCCCGGTGCAACAGCACTTCTCCCGCCTTGTGCATGGCTTCGTTCGCGGTATGGATGCTCGTTCCCGGAACGTGCTTGGCAGCCATGATGGTTGCGCCCATGCTCCGCCCTCGAGCAGCGAAGTCCATCTGAAGACGAAGCCAGCTGACCAGGGCGTCTAAGGGAACCGAAGCGCCTGTGAGCTCTTCAGCGCGCGCCTTCAATTCATTGGTCTCATCCAGAAACACCGCTTCGAGGAGATCCTGACGAGTGGGGAAGTGGCGGTACAGCGTTCCGATTGCGACCCCAGCCGACCTGGCAATGTCTTCGAGGACGATGTCACCGCCGCGCTCCGCAACCGCGGCTCGCGCCGCGCTTAGCAGGCTGGCATAGTTGCGCTGTGCATCAGCGCGCATTCGGCGGCTGGCTTGTGTTGGACCGTTCATTTGATGCTCCTCCTCTAGCCTAAGTTGACAAAGTGAGGTACCCTCCGTTAATATACGGAGGTATCCTCATCTTACCACTGGGAGAGGTACCATTACCACTAGGAGAGGTACCATCACTCTTCATCTTACCACTTGAAGGAGGACTTCATTATGCGTGTATTTGTCACCGGGGCAACTGGATTCATCGGATCTGCGGTTGTCCGCGAGCTCCTCGAGGCAGGGCACCAGGTCGTCGGGCTTGCCCGCTCGGACACGGCCGCCGCAGCATTGACGGCGGCCGGCGCCGACGTACATCGCGGTGCCATCGACGACCTCGACAGCCTTCGCAGTGCCGCTGCCGCGGCCGATGGCGTCATTCACCTGGCCTACAAACACGACTTCGCCGACTACGCCGGCGCGGGCGTAGCCGATCTGCGCGCCGTCGAGACAATCGGGGCCGCACTCGAAGGCTCCGGCAAACCATTCGTGGTCACCTCGGGGACGCTCGGCCTCACGCCAGGACGCCTTGGAACTGAGGAGGACCCGGGCGATTTACGGTCGGCCGGAGCGCCACGGGTTGTGTCAGAGAACGCGACGATCGCGCTAGCTGAGCGCGGGGTGCGATCTTCGGTCGTCCGTCTCGCACCGTCCGTGCACGGACCGGGCGAACACGGTTTCGTGCCGACGCTTATCAGCATTGCTCGCGACAAGGGAGTCTCGGCCGTGGTGGGAGACGGCGCCAACCGCTGGCCGGCTGTGCATTTCCTCGATGCGGCGCGTCTGTTTCGGCTGGCTTTGGAGAAAGCGCCAGCCGGGTCGCGGCTGCACGGGGTCGGCGACGAGGGCATCCCGGTTCGTGAGATCGCTGAGGTCATTGGCCGCCAGTTGAAGCTACCGGTCGTCAGCATCGCCGCCGAGGAAGCGGCCCAGCACTTCGGCTGGCTTTCCGCCATGGTGATGATAGACAATCCGACGTCGAACGCGCTGACCCAGGAAAGGCTAGGATGGAGGCCAGTGCACCCTGCACTGATCCCGGACCTCGAACAAGGTCACTACTTCAACGACTGAACGCCACGGCTTTGACGAATCAACAGTCCGGCAAAAAGTCCGCATGGCTGAGGATGCGTGGAATACCCGCGACCCTGAACGCGTAGCATTGGCTTATAGCATGGACAGCCAGTGGCGGAATCGGTCTGAATTTGTATCTGGAAGATCGGAAATTGTTGAGTTCCTGAAGAGGAAATGGAATAAGGAACTGAACTATCGCTTGATTAAGAGTCTATGGGCGTTCCACAACAACAGAATCGCCGTACGGTTTGCGTACGAGTGGCACGATGATTCGGGTAATTGGTTTCGCGCTTCTGGAAATGAAAATTGGGAATTCAATGAATCCGGATTGATGGTACGTCGTCATGCATCGATTAACGATTTGCCCATCACTCAGGAGAATCGACTCTTTCATTGGGAACTTGGACCCCGCCCAAATGACATACCGGAGTTAGAGGAGTTTGGGCTATAAACATCTACAAGACTCGTAATGGACCGTTTTGCGTTACAGAGATAGGATGGCAACTCAGAAAATAGACAAACCCATTCACTACCATGCAGGTGTCAAGTAATTGGACACCTGCTATTTTGTTGGAATCCACCACCAAATCTACTTGGACTATCTGGTGCAAGAGCTGAAGAAGCTCGTCTTTCCTCGACTGCATAAATAGTCACTTTGGCGGATGTTGTCCTTATTGCACTCTTGGGCAGAAGTGTGCAATATGTGTATGTTAAATAATGCGGGCAAGGAATGGGCTCATGTTATCGCTTAGGGTATCATTTTAATTGTATTAGTATCCGCTCTTGCTTGCTCTTTGCGGAGTGTTATTGATGCCGGAATGTCCCATGTAAAAAGCGGATTAGACTCCCATGCCGCCGGGGCGGCACCAGCAGAAGGATGAAAATGCCTTTGTGTTGAATGATTTTTTGGTGGCTGGCGAAGGCAGGTCGTCACTCCTTGGTGCCTCGAGCCCGCTGATTAGACTGACTACGACGACCAGGTGCACCACAGAATGTCGCTCTCCTCCTCGGAGAAGCACGCAGGATAGAATGATCCGTTATGGTCGTTGCACCAGCCCTTCAATATTACCAGTCCATCAGGAAGGATTGGCATGGATGTCGTATACGAACGTTGTTGCGGCCTCGATGTGCACAAGAAGACGGTGGTCGCCTGTGTGCTGACGCCGGAGGCCAAGGAGATTCGCACGTTCTCCACGATGACGGAGGATCTCCTGGAGATGGTTGACTGGTTAGGACAACATGAATGCACGCATGTTGCTATGGAAAGCACAGCTTCATTCTGGAAGCCAATCTACAACCTTCTGGAGTCGGCGGACTGTCAAGTGCTTGTGGTGAACGCCAAGCACATGAAGAACGTTCCGGGCCGTAAGACCGATGTGAAGGATGCCGAATGGATCGCCGGATTGCTCCGCCACGGGCTGTTGCAAGCCAGTTACATCCCCAACCGTGAACAACGGGAACTACGAGAACTCATTCGCTACCGCCGAAGTCTCATTGACGAGCGGGCAAGAGAGGTGAATCGGGTTCAAAAGGTGTTGGAAGGTGCCAACATCAAGCTTTCTGCAGTGGCCAGCAATACACTTGGCAAATCTGGGCGGGCGATGTTGGAAGCAATGATCCACGGAGAAGAAGACCCGGAGGTATTGTCAGGGTTAGCCAAAGGCCGGATGAAGGCGAAGAAGGCCGATTTGCACAAGGCACTGAATGGGCTTATGGGCTCCCACCAACGAATGATGCTGGCAGCCCAATTACGTCACATCGATTACTTGGATGAAGAGATTGCCCGGCTGGATGAAGAAGTCAAGGAGCGCATGCTCCCTTTTGAAGAAGACCTGGAGCTAGTGGACACCATCCCCGGTGTCGGTCGACGAACAGCAGAACAAATTCTGGCTGAAATTGGGACAGACATGACCCAATTTCCGTCTGCTGCCCATTTATGCTCTTGGGCAGGACTGGCTCCAGGGAACAATGAAAGCGCCGGGAAACGAAAGTCGGGGAAAACACGCAAAGGGAATCAAAAACTCAGAGCAGCGCTGGTGGAAGCAGCACGCGCAGCGGCGAGAACGAAGCAGACTTATCTCTCTGCCCAGTACCATCGAATTGCAGCTCGAAGAGGCAAAAACCGTGCAGCAGTTGCAGTGGCCCACAGCATCTTAACCATCGTGTATTACGTGTTACAGCGACGTCAGCCTTATATTGAACTCGGCCCAACATATTACGAAGCACGCAAGAAAGACGCAGTCGTAAAGCAGGCGATCCGGAAGTTGCAATCACTCGGGTTGGAGGTCACCGTAAAACCTGTTGCATAAATGACCTCCAGACATCACAGAGTTCCTTTTAAAACCCATCTTGTGGTGGGCTTATTTCAGTATGTCGTTTTACCCTGGTCATCGCTCAATTATTTTCAGGATAGAAGGATGAAAATGCCTTTGTGTTGAATGATTTTTTGGTGGCTGGCGAAGGCAGGTCGTCACTCCTTGGTGCCTCGAGCCCGCTGATTAGACTGACTACGACGACCAGGTGCACCACAGAATGTCGCTCTCCTCCTCGGAGAAGCACGCAGGATAGAATGATCCGTTATGGTCGTTGCACCAGCCCTTCAATATTACCAGTCCATCAGGAAGGATTGGCATGGATGTCGTATACGAACGTTGTTGCGGCCTCGATGTGCACAAGAAGACGGTGGTCGCCTGTGTGCTGACGCCGGAGGCCAAGGAGATTCGCACGTTCTCCACGATGACGGAGGATCTCCTGGAGATGGTTGACTGGTTAGGACAACATGAATGCACGCATGTTGCTATGGAAAGCACAGCTTCATTCTGGAAGCCAATCTACAACCTTCTGGAGTCGGCGGACTGTCAAGTGCTTGTGGTGAACGCCAAGCACATGAAGAACGTTCCGGGCCGTAAGACCGATGTGAAGGATGCCGAATGGATCGCCGGATTGCTCCGCCACGGGCTGTTGCAAGCCAGTTACATCCCCAACCGTGAACAACGGGAACTACGAGAACTCATTCGCTACCGCCGAAGTCTCATTGACGAGCGGGCAAGAGAGGTGAATCGGGTTCAAAAGGTGTTGGAAGGTGCCAACATCAAGCTTTCTGCAGTGGCCAGCAATACACTTGGCAAATCTGGGCGGGCGATGTTGGAAGCAATGATCCACGGAGAAGAAGACCCGGAGGTATTGTCAGGGTTAGCCAAAGGCCGGATGAAGGCGAAGAAGGCCGATTTGCACAAGGCACTGAATGGGCTTATGGGCTCCCACCAACGAATGATGCTGGCAGCCCAATTACGTCACATCGATTACTTGGATGAAGAGATTGCCCGGCTGGATGAAGAAGTCAAGGAGCGCATGCTCCCTTTTGAAGAAGACCTGGAGCTAGTGGACACCATCCCCGGTGTCGGTCGACGAACAGCAGAACAAATTCTGGCTGAAATTGGGACAGACATGACCCAATTTCCGTCTGCTGCCCATTTATGCTCTTGGGCAGGACTGGCTCCAGGGAACAATGAAAGCGCCGGGAAACGAAAGTCGGGGAAAACACGCAAAGGGAATCAAAAACTCAGAGCAGCGCTGGTGGAAGCAGCACGCGCAGCGGCGAGAACGAAGCAGACTTATCTCTCTGCCCAGTACCATCGAATTGCAGCTCGAAGAGGCAAAAACCGTGCAGCAGTTGCAGTGGCCCACAGCATCTTAACCATCGTGTATTACGTGTTACAGCGACGTCAGCCTTATATTGAACTCGGCCCAACATATTACGAAGCACGCAAGAAAGACGCAGTCGTAAAGCAGGCGATCCGGAAGTTGCAATCACTCGGGTTGGAGGTCACCGTAAAACCTGTTGCATAAATGACCTCCAGACATCACAGAGTTCCTTTTAAAACCCATCTTGTGGTGGGCTTATTTCAGTATGTCGTTTTACCCTGGTCATCGCTCAATTATTTTCAGGATAGGTCACCGTAAAACCTGTTGCATAAATGACCTCCAGACATCACAGAGTTCCTTTTAAAACCCATCTTGTGGTGGGCTTATTTCAGTATGTCGTTTTACCCTGGTCATCGCTCAATTATTTTCAGGATAGTGATGGACTCATGCTGTCGAGTCAAACTACGAAGATTGAGCAGTTGAACGCCACGCTTTTTAAATGGCTCAAACTCCTCTTTGTAGTACAACTCACAAAGGCGATATGCATCGATGGCGTCCGTTTTGACCTTACGCAGACTCGACTTCTTCGCTTGATGAGCAACCAAAGGATTGACGAGGATATAGAGATAGTTCTGCTCTTCAAGGAATTGCATAATGGGCGTGTGGTAATGTCCAGTTGATTCGAAGATGACGACGGGACGAGTAGAAGTGTCCGCCTCAATTCTACGCAGAACTTCATGAAGATGTCCGAAGCCATCCCGAGTATGCTGTATGGTGAACCCTTTTCCCTGAGGCTTTCCCTTATCCAAAAACACCTGACACATGCTCTCGCCTTTTGCGACATCCAGACCGACGACTGGATTCAAATGCTAACACTCTCCTTCGACTATGATTGCCGGCAACCCCTAAGCCTTCTTGCGGGTCATAGCTTCGCTTGTGATACGGGATCGTAGGTCGTCCCAACCAGCCTCAAACATGCTTCCACAAGTAGGGGGCGAACAGTTTAGTTCACGGGTTTGTAGACCCACGGGGGCGACGTTCTACCCGGCTACCGGAGTATACAACCCCTATAATGAAAGAGGTCAACCAGTAAGAACTGGCTGACCTCATAATACGATTGGGGGCTAATATGCAGTAAGCCCCGGCGACCATTTTTGGATAAACATGAAATGACGAAACTGCGTCCTTATTGGACTCTTGCGCAGTTATGTTAACAAGGATATATAGGAACGAGGGGCATTGGCATAGGGAAAGCCACAGCGAACACTAGATCCAATGGTCTGGTGTTCGCCCGGCTGAATTCCCTACACTGAGGCTGGTTGCGATATGCCAGTGCTAGACTTAATTCTGTTCCCGGGCGACCTTCAAAGCGTTGGTCCACCAAGCCAAATCATCCAGCATGTTGGTCACCAACGGTGGCAAATACGAAAGCTCTTCTAATGTCTTTTGCCCCATCATAATCTGCATGAAGTCACCGCCCTGAATGTGCACGGCAGAGCGGACTGGCGCCATCTGCAATTCAATGGTAATTTGGCGCAGTTGCTCAACGGCACGGGCTCCACCGACAGATCCGTATCCGACGAAAGCGACAGGCTTTCGTACCCACTCGACATACGCGTAGTCCAATGCGTTTTTGAGTACCGCTGACGGACCATGGTTGTATTCCGCTGCAATGACGACGTAACCGTCAAACTCCCCTACTTTCTTCTGCCAGCGCAGTCCCTCTGCATTTTGGGTAGGCATATGCAGGTTCGAAGACATCTCGTTGAAGAACGGTAGTGGGTAGTCACGCAGGTCTATAAGTTCGAATTGTAAATCCGTTCGCTGGCGCGCAAGGTCCATAAACCATTGAGCCGCCTTGCCTCCAAAACGCGCGTCACGGGTGGTGCCGATAATTACGCCAATCCTTTGCATCATTGTTTCTCCTCTCCTATTTCCATCAGGTGAAGCGAAGACAACACCTGTTGCTAAACAGGATACTTGTTGGATATAGTGGAGGCAACCATCAGATAGGGAACAATGTCGGTTAGGCAACACGTGAACGCAAGTGTTGATTCCTTACCACAATTTGCGAAGAAAAGGAGAGCTTTGGTATGGACGAGAAGACGGTGGATTTGCGTGTCCGGCGAACGCGGAAACTCCTGCAGGAAGCCTTCCTCAAACTGATGTCTCAAAAGAGCTTTCAAGCCATCACTGTCCAGGATATCAGCGCCGAAGCAATGGTGAATCGCTCCACATTTTATGACCACTTTGTGGATAAGTACGCGCTCATGGAATATACCGTCAGTGAACAATTTCGGGAGCAGCTCATGAGCAAGTTGCCCGATCAAGACCACTATAGTGTGGAGAACCTTCGAGCACTCATTACGACGATGTGGGAATATTTTGGGGGGATCCATGGTCAATGTCAACACGCAGCCGAGCAGGAGAGAATGTTATTCCAATCGCAAGTGATGAACGTCGTTAAGAAAGTGTTGACTAATTGGCTGTCGGATCCACTTGGAAAAGTAGAAGACGAATTGGCGGTGGCCGTCACCAGTTGGGCAATTTACGGTGGGACTCATTATTGGGCAGAAAACAAACCCGAGGGTACAGGCGAGGAACTAGCGGATCTGTTAATTCTGATCCTTGATGGAATGCCGCAAACCCATCGTTCGCTCCATCAGAGATAACGCCCTTTCTTCTTGATCGGCGGCTTTTTGACGCATTTCGCTCTCACAAATTTAAGTACAGGGGATATTGCACGGGTGCAAAAGTCCCAGAAAGTTTGAACGGCGGGACGTGTATGATTACGGCACGTGTAAGCGGTTGTTGGATTAACGGGAATGCTGAATAAGGAGCTGAAGTTTAAGTTTGTTGAGCGAAGGGAGTTATATCCAGTTTTTTTGCATAAAGCTACATAGCATGAAAAGCCCCCTTAAAGGGGAGCCTTTCACGTAGCTACGTAACCTATACTAATTCATGATAGTGATCAGATTTTTACGCCCATAACTGACGGCGAAGGGCCAACATCTGTCGATACACTTGTCTCGTACCAGCGTTCAGCGTCAGCTGAACGCTCCTTTTCAGCTTGATTGTTTATATACACCGCATCGCTACCAAGCAGCAAATGCGTCGGCAGGTCGTTCGTATAGGCAAGTTGCAGAATTACCTGCGCCACCTTTTCAGGATCGTTGTTCTCTTGACCCCAATGACTCTCAAGCAAACGAAGTTTTTCTCCTACCGATGGCTCATAGTCTGGCAGGAATTTTGGTCGGTTTTCTGTCGCCCGTTTACCCCAATTGGTTCGTATAGATCCTGGCTCTACAGCACAAACTTTGACCCCAAATGGTGCCGTTTCTTGCGCCAGTGCTTCGCTGAAGCCACCGATTGCCCACTTTGCAGCATGATAAGCGGTACCGCCTGCGGCGGCAAAACGACCGCCGACTGAAGAAATTTGAATGATGTGACCGCTGCGTTGCTTCCGCATAATTGGCAGAGCTGCCCGGGTGAGATGAACTACTCCGTAAAAGCATGTATCTACCAGCTTCTTGAAGTCTTCGGAACTTGTTTCTTCAAACGGTCGAACATCGCCGTATCCAGCGTTGTTTACAAGAACGTCAAGTTGTCCGAATGAGTCGATTGCTACATTAACGGCTGACTTTGCTGCATTTTCGTCGGTCACATCCAGAGGTGCAACACAAATTTGATCTCCATATCGTTTAACTAGTTCACCAAGTTGCTCAGGCTTCCGGGCTGTTGCCAAAATGCGGTCACCTTTAGCGAGCACAGCCTCCGTGATATATCGTCCCAAGCCGTTGCCGCTACCAGTGACTAACCATACTTTTGACATCCAATCATCTCCTCGTATAGTATTTTTCGATTCTTCTTTTTGAAGAATTTCCAGTAAAAAATTGTTTTTAGATGGAGCAAGTAGCCGAACCCGCACCACAGCCCGGAGGGCGAGGAGCGGAAGTCGGGGTCCGCCCGAAAACAGGCCTCCTTGAAAACTTAATAAATCGCAATTGGGTCTTGGACTCTTCGTGATGTTCCCAGACAATGATCCTTGGGTCATTTGGGGAAATTCGTTCATCTCCTGTAGCTCGACTACGTCTAAAGTCTGTTTCCCCAGCACTCGCGTGTACTTCTAACCCGTTGGCTGTTCCCTTTGGCAACCCATGCTCGAAAGTAGCAGATTCGAGGCGGCTCATGGATCGAAGGAAGTTCTCATATGCGAGGGTGATTGATCTGCGAGCGCGCTGGGGGCGTCCCGAAGAGTCCAATTCCCCAAATCCCTAATTCAGAAGGGAGGGATAACCTTGAAATTATTCGTCGGTATTGACGTTAGCTCTGAAGACTTAAAAGTCTGCGCCATGAACATCGTTGGTGACACACTGGATTCCTTCACAGTCACGAATAACCACGATGGGGCTTCCCGTTTGCGGGACAAGCTTCTGTCCCTAGCAGATAAGGAAAAATCCAAGGAAATCCACGTCGGACTTGAATCCACATCCGTGTACAGTTGGCATCCCGCCATGTTTTTGCACGAAGATAACTCGTTACAAAAACGCGGCACCAAAGTGTTTACCATCAATCCCAAGCTCATTAGTAAGTTCAGGGAGGCTTACCCCGACCTGGACAAGACCGATTATATTGATGCCTGGATTATCGCTGACCGGCTGCGTTTCGGACGACTGCCGATGACCGTGGTACTGCAAGAACAATACATTGCTTTACAGCGCCTTACTCGCATGAGATTTCATCTCGTGCATAATCTGACGCGTGAAAAGCAGTACTTTTTGCAACACCTGTTCTTCAAATGCAGCGCTTTTACCAGCGAGGTGGAAAGCGATGTCTTCGGTCATGCCATCACCGAGTTGTTGCTGGAGCAGTATAGTCTTGATGAAATCGGATCCATGGAACTGGCGGATCTTGCAGATTACCTAAAAGAGAAAGGCAAGAATCGTTTCCCTAATCCGGAGAAGGTCGCCAAGTGCATTCAGAAGGCCGCCCGTTCCTCATACCGCCTCTCCAAATGTGTAGAGGATACGATTGACATCCTGCTTGCTACTTCCATCGAGTCTATACGAACTATCAAGCAACAGATCAAACAGATTGACCAAGCTATCGCGCGACTGCTGGACGGCATCCCGAACACGCTGGAGACCATTCCCGGCATTGGACGCGTTTACTGCGCCGGCATTCTTGCCGAGATCGGCGACATTCACCGGTTTAAAGACCAAGCCGCCGTTGCAAAGTATGCGGGTCTCACGTGGCGTAAACACCAATCCGGTAAATTTGAAGCCGAAGATACTAAGCGAATCAAATCTGGTAACCGGTTCCTCCGCTATTACCTTGTTGAAGCCGCCAACTCGGTAAAACGACATGATCCAGAATTTCAGAATTACTACCAGAAGAAATTCGCTGAGGTGCCAAAGCACCAACATAAAAGAGCCCTCGTCTTAACCGCAAGAAAACTTGTACGTCTGGTCGATGTGCTGCTACGCAACGACCAAATCTACACGCCTAGAAGGAAGGTGAATACGGAGAAGCAATAATCGCCTCCTTATCATCCTTTGGTAACAGTTCCAGTTCGAGGAACAAACTCAGACTGGGTTTCTTTAGTGCTGTCTTTTTCACTGACTCACGGTAATTTGGTCCAACAAAATTTCCATTTTTCGAGTTTCAGGAACTTGACATATTACCGTTGGACTGGACTAATGATACTTTTCCGCAATAAGCCTTATATCGGTGATACTGCTTCCTTAAGTCTAAATTGACCTATAATAGGGTGATAGTCGGATTGTGCTCATTAATTGCCTAAAACTACGATTTGCTTACGAAAAATGAGAAGATATAAAGATCCTTCGATGAAAGGGAAACTAAAATGATTTTCAATTCTGAAGCACCCAACTCTGCTCTAAATCATCTTCTAGAATTAATTTCACAGTTTTCATTTACGCATGGAACCTTTGAGACCAACATTTCCTTTCTTTCTTTGCTGAGAGAGGTTAAGCCCACTGTCGTCGAACATGGATTTCTTAATCCTCAAATATGTATCCTGATCCAAGGCAATAAAAAACTCAACATAGGTCAAAAATCGATTGAATTGGGAGCAGGGGACTATATTGCTTCAAGTATTGACATGCCTATTAGCGGACAGGTTTCAAAAGCTTCAAAGGAAACACCTTATACGTCCATTAAGATTACATTTACTTCAGAGGAAATCGCATCCGTGGTATTAGAAGCTAATATTAAACCAAGAGAAGAGAATCAACTAAGAGAGGGAGCATGCACTGGCAAAGTAGGGCGTGAAGTACTTTTGGTGCTCGAAAGGCTACTTCATCTCTGCGCTGATTCTCAAGCCGCTGCCTTTCTCACTCCAGCGGTGAAACGAGAGATCATCTATCGCCTTCTAACTGGAGAAGATGGGGCAATGTTTTATAATAATATGCTCTTACATCATGAAGCTTCAGGTATCAGTAAAGCCATCCACTATGTTAAAGCTAATTTTGAGCGCTCGCTTACAGTTGATGAGATCGCCCGTGTAGGCACCATGAGTGTTTCCACTTTACATCACAAATTTAAGGCAGTAACCACATTGAGTCCCCTACAATATCAAAAGCAACTTAGGCTTCAAGAAGCACGAAGCATCCTTTTAAGCGGTGGAGTTGATGTGACCAGAGCTGCCTTTCAGGTCGGCTATGCAAGCGTGACGCAATTTAATCGCGAATACAAAAGACTTTTCGGTTTACCGCCCCTAAAAGATATTCAAGCTATTCGAACAAGACCAAATTAATGTAAAGCAACAACTCGTGTTTGAGGTGAGTCCGATTTCAAGGGCGTCGTATCAGGGATAATACGCCTGGCCATGGGCAATTTTTCGGAGATTCGGTATTACGGCTATCCCATGTCCCGAAGCTATAAGAATTGGACTGATCTCGTTCGTATATGTGTCAAATGAATAGCTTTGCAGTTTGATATTGCACTAACGGGTGCGAATATGCAATAAGCGACGTTTTAAATTTCGCATAAATCACAATCATTCATGCATGAGTATGCGCGTTTGATCATCAATTGCCGCGGGCCAGACAATTGCTCAGTCCACAGCTTTATTTTCTTGCGGCCAACGATATCAGGTAAGATTGACTAAAGGAATTCGTTACCTCTATTGGCTTGCTTGCGGGCTCTGAACGAAGTAATGGGGGAAACAACGGAATCCAAGTATCTTGTTTGATAATGGAGAGGCATCTAGTTGTAGATAAAGGCATACAACTCCGTTCCCCTCCGGGGCACCGTCAGCCACGCGACCCCTTCCGTGAAACGGCACCCTCAGCACCACCAACAGTTCCGCCGTTGAGGGCTCTTGGCCTGTTGTTTACAAACAAAGGGGGCTCCCCTAGAGGTAGCCCCTGTTTAAGTAACCAGTTATCTGATTCTCTATAACGAAGCGTGAAGAGAAATATTTCTCGTTGGACAATGGGATTGATCGGTCAGGGACGAATGTCGGTAATTGGTGTGGCGTAAGTGTTTCGGGATACGCTGATTCGTGGTGCAGGGCGAGATCGAGGCCCATAATCTCCTTTTCTTTGGAAACCCGCAGGCCCATCACGACATCCACCACCCACAGGAGAACAAGCGTCCCCAAACCGGAGAAGACCCACGTAGCAACAACGCCGATAAGTTGAAGGAGCAACTGGTGCGGGTTACCGTGGAACAGGCCGTTCGATCCGCTTGCGTTGACGGCGGTCGTCGCGAACAAACCGGTTGCCAGTGCTCCCCATGTTCCACCGATGCCATGGCCACCGAAAGCGTCTAGCGCGTCATCATATCCGAGTTTAGCCTTCATAAACGTTGAAGCCAGGTAGCAGATGGCGCCTCCAAGTAAGCCAAGGACAATTGAGCTCCCGGGAGATACGAACCCGGCTGCAGGCGTGACGGCGACCAAGCCAGCAACTGCACCCGCACATGCCCCGACCAATGACACATGGCCTGTGCGAATTTTTTCCGCGATCATCCAACCAACTGCCGCCGCTGCAGTCGCTGTATTGGTCGTGAGGAACGCAACAGCGGATAACGCATTTGCACCAAGCGCACTTCCGGCATTGAAACCAAACCAACCAAACCAGAGCAGCGCTGTCCCTAGCAACACAAAGGGAACGTTGTGCGCTTGAACCGGAACCGTGTTCCGCACGCCTGCCAAGATAGATGGCCGAGACTAGGCCGGCAACCCCGGAGGAAATGTGGACGACCGTACCGCCGGCGAAATCCAGCACACCTAAGCTGTGAAGCCAGCCGCCTGCACCCCAAACCCAGTGCGCGAGCGGATCGTAAATGATGGTTGACCACAGAATGATAAAAACGACAAATGACGCAAACTTTACGCGTTCGGCAAGGCCGCCAACGATGAGTGCAGGCGTGATGATGGCGAACATCATCTGGAAAATCCCGAACACCATGCTTGGGATGGTACCAGCGTAATCACTGTCCGGCTGTGCGCCGACGCCATTCATCATGAACCACTGAAGCCCACCGACAATGTGGTGAACATCCGGACCAAACGCCAAGCTATAGCCAATGATGACCCACTGTAACGAGACAATCAGGATGACCGCAACGACTTGTAGCATCGTCGTGATCACGTTTTTACCGCGAACGAGACCCCCGTAAAAGAACGCCAATCCCGGTGTCATCAAGAGAACGAGTGCCGACGAAGCCAAAATCCAGGACGTGTCACCGGTGTCGACTCTGGTCGTTGTGGCAGCAAAGCTTACACACGGAACAAAAATCACGGCGATAATAGAAGACAAAAGTAGCCGTAATCTCCATTTGAAGATGTTCGTCATTACTCCACCTCCATTTTTGCAGAATTTTTGTATAAAACATACGTGTAACTCAGAAGTTCGTCAAGAACTTATGTTAGATTTTATTACACAATCGGAAAATGTACGTTTGACGCGGTGTCACGGTTCGCTCGGGTCGTTTCATTTTTCTCACGAACATTCGGGGAATGATTCTCCTGCATAACCTCATATCGACATGAAAAACCTAGGTAAAAGTCGTGGCTACAACTTACGGTTGTGACGGTTAGGAGGTAAGTAATGCGTCGACGGCAGAGATTGGCATCTTTGCTCACCGCGTCCCTTATCATGGGCTTAGCGGGATGTGCAGATAACAGCACGAACCTAACGGATAACCCGGATCACGCACAAGGTGCTGCTGACTCGTATGGTGCATTTGGTGGAGATACACGGACATCGTTAAGAGACACGCATCATGACAAAGCTGGGCTCGCGTTGCAGAAACCTCATCAGGCGAATATTCCAGCCACTTCGGCCATCGGAGCCTTGCAGAAGAGCAACACACTATATAACTTGACCATGACCGGAGAAGATACAGGATATCGTTGGGGATTTGTCAACGGTGTTTTTACCATGCAGAGGACGATGGACGGGGGAGCACAGTGGTTCCCGATCACGCTCCCAACACCGTGGACCCTCGCACAGTTATCCGCGGGGAGTGGTCAATTGGAGAATCCGGGTGTAGAAGTTGTTGACCCGGAATCGGTATACGTGTTCGGCCTTATCGGAAAAAATCTGCTAGCCCTTCACACGTCCGACGGAGGACATCACTGGTCCACCAAATCTTTGTCTCTGGATCAGAGTGGTATGCAGATCGAAAGCGTCAACATGGTTGGCAATCAGCACGGTTGGATATTACTTCGTGGCGGGACCAAACCGTCATTCTATCGGTTAGAAAATAACGCAACGGAATTCTATCCGCTAAAAGTTCAAAACGGGGGTACACGGACTACGGGACTACCAGCAAGTGCACAGGCAGTTGTACGTTTCACGAACTCAAACGACGGCTGGCTGGTGGCCACGACAAGTGACGGGCTCCTTCATTTTTACATGAGTCACAACGGTGGAGACACATGGGCTGGGAAAACACTGCCACCGCCTCAAGGGCTGAAAGGATGGAAGGCCGTTCGTGTGTTCCAGCCCGTCATCCTGGAAAAGGAAGGGTCATTCCTGGTTCGATATGAACGAATCACGAATGGAAAGGCACAAATGAGGATTGGAACATTCCGGTCAATTGACGGAGGAGCCCATTTCAAATCTTGGTTCTCAGACGAATTGGATGATGCAACGGCGGACTACAGCGGAACTCCGGCACATTTTATCAACTCCGACTATGGCTGGACCATCAACGATCAGCGACTCATGGCAACGTGGGACGGCGGGTTCACCTGGCGAACCATCCATTCCTCGTCACTTGAATCCATTCTCCATGCGTATCCACGCGTTCTTTCCATGGACTTTATGTCTGATACGTTCGGCTGGATGTTGCTACAGACTGGCGACTACAAGCGGACCGCACTCGTCAAGGTCACAGTGAATGGAACATTTACGTGGGCTGATGCAAAGGTCATGGGTCCTTGAATAGGAATGGTGCGATGCAGGGTGCGGTGAAGGTTAGATTCCGTATACGGTACAGAGGACTGCCTGGCATAGGCAGTCCTTTTCCTATAGATGAATAGTAAGCAACTAATGGGAGTTTTTGTACTCTTCTAAATTTACATTATCCCATGCTGTAAGGGAAAACTCGCAACGATGATCAAGGAGGTGACACGATGCAAGACGAGCGAGCACGATTACTGGGTCCACATGAGGCGATGGAAGTACACGAGGCATTGAACTTTAAGACCATTTGTGCGGCAAAGAGCAAGGGAATGGCAGGAATGGTTGTCGATAGAGACCTGAAAGCCCTAATGGAGCAAGATTTACAACAATCCTTGAAACATATGAATGAACTGGAAAACTTACTATCAAGAGCAAAATTGCAATAGTCGGAGGTGAACGTGGATGAATCAGGGAATGGATTTAGATTTGCAAAACTTCACGAACATGATTGAATTGGCGGATCAATCGATCGCATTAGAGTTTTTGCTCACTGTGAAAAGCGGCATACGCAATTACGCGATTTCGTTGACTGAGATCGCAACGCCTGAAGCGAGAACCGTCATTCACAATCAACTAAACCAAGGTCTAGAGATGCACGGAAAGTTGAGCAAACTTATGGTCAGCAAAGGATGGCTACATCCATACGATCCAAATGAGCAGTTCCAGTTAGATATCAAATCGGCTCGAGTGACAGAGAAAGTTGCTAATATGCCGTTGTTCCACGACCGTGCTTCGATCATCGAAAAATTTGACACACCACAGAAATCGAACTGAGGAGAGAAGCATTTATGAAGGCGGTTACGTATCAGGGTGTGAAAAACGTGGAAGTAAAAGAGGTTCCAAATCCGGAGATTCGTAAGCCGGACGATATGATAGTCAAAGTGACCAGCACGGCCATCTGTGGTTCTGACTTACACTTAATTCACGGTATGATTCCCAACATGCCGAAGGATTTTGTCATTGGTCATGAACCGATGGGAATTGTCGAAGAAGTTGGACCAGAGGTAACCAATTTGAAAAAAGGGGATCGGGTGATCATCCCGTTTAACGTGGCGTGTGGTCAATGTTTCTATTGTACTCATGAGCTAGAAAGTCAATGTGAACGCGCGAACCCCTACGAAGACGTTGGCGGTTTTTTCGGCTACTCACATACAACGGGTGGATACGCGGGCGGGCAAGCTGAATACATGCGAGTGCCTTTCGCTAATTTTACCCATTTTCGGATCCCAGACGACTGTGAGGTCGAGGACGAAAGATTAGCACTCATCGCCGATGCAATGTCCACGGCTTATTGGACAGCGGACAATGCGGGTATCAAAGACGGTGACACAGTCATTGTTCTTGGATGTGGGCCTGTTGGACTACTGACGCAAAAATTCGCTTGGCTCAAAGGTGCTAAACGAGTTATTGCTGTCGATTACTTGGATTACCGCTTAGATCACGCAAAGCGTACCAACAATGTAGAAATTATTAATTTTGAACAACAGCAGGACACTGGTGTCTACTTGAATGAACTGACCAAGGGCGGTGCCGATGTAGTCATTGATTGCGTGGGGATGGACGGGAAAATGACACCCGTGGAAGTTCTGGAAACGGCATTAAAACTGCAAGGCGGATCGATGGGCGCTATTGAGATCGCAACTGAGGCCGTACGTAGAGGGGGAACAATTCAAATTACAGGTGTTTACGGTGCAAGATATAATGCCTTCCCACTTGGGCACTTGATGAACCGCAACATTAACATACGAACTGGGCAAGCCCCGGTTATTCACTACATGCCGTACATGTACCAGTTGATCACAGAGGGCAAAGTGGATCCCGGCGATGTCATCACACACACCATTCCTCTATCTGAGGCAGTACATGGATACGAGATATTTGACTCGAGAAGCGATGGGTGCATTAAGGTTGTCTTGAAGCCTTAACAATTTTCAGAAAACTGGGGTGTTATTGATGGCTGAACAAGGATTTGCGACGCATGAAACAATGGAAGTACACGAATTGCTGGTATTTAAGAACGTCTGTATGACGAAGTCAGTCACAATGCAGTCGCTGGTTAGTGATAATGAGTTGAATGGACTACTCGACACGTGTGCCCAAACGGACAAGAGACACATAGAGGACTTACAGGGCCTGCTATCTCAAGTCCAAGAGAACACGGCAGCTCAATAAAAGGAGGGACGACGATTGAATCCAATTCTCGAGAATCTCACTGGAACGGCTGGAATGACGGATCAAGTTGTCGCTACAGACTTACTTATCTCGGCCAAAACTGGTGTCCGCAACTACGCAATCGCTTTGACGGAAACTGCGTCGGACGAGGTCAGAACCGTACTTGAACAGCACCTTCAAGATGCTATTCGCACCCATGAACAAATCACAGCCTACATGATGAAACAAGGCTGGTACCACGCGTACAACGCTCCTGAACAAATTCAACTGGATATCGAAAATGCCCAGACAGCACTGAACATGCAGTGAGCCTTCGGGCGAAACTTTTCTAACAGCATAGCAATGCGAAAGCGGCAGTCTACATGTGACTGTCGTTTTTTGTTGTTTCAGGGGTTCGGTATATAGGAACCTTGAAAAATGGTTCATTGCAATCATCCGCTTGTCCATGCCGAAGCCGCAGTGTCCAGCATGTAATAGAGCAAGTCCGAACAAAAGGAGGTGACGAGACATGTCTCATAGTCATCAACATTATATCCGTGAACTCCTTCGCGACTTCAAGGAACTCGGCGTTCGAGTTGTCGTATTTCTCGATGGTTTCCATGTGGAAGGTCGGGTACGGCACGTGGGTAATGAATTTGTCGTATTGACAACGAATGTGGAAGTCGAGTCCAATTCCAGCGGCGTTCCCATCGAAAACCCGAACCGGATTTGGATCAAGATTAGTAAAATTCGTGCCGTCAGCGACGATCACGGTGCTTAAGAGTCACTTGCGGTGTTTAACATTGCTTTTGATGAAGCACAAGCATCCTGATACAGGATGGTAAATGTAAAAAAGCGCATGGAAAGCCGACCTATTTCGCAGGTCGGCTTTTTTCAGGACGCAGGTTCCCCAACTCGAATGTTACCTGCGAACCTGTCCCTTTAACGAGGACGGTCGGACACGCTCTCCAAATTTCCGTAATGGATGAGGGGAATTCCGTATTTATTAATCCAATAGGGGACTTTGTAATGACAAAATACCCCGAGTTCTTTTTCTCTCACCTCGGTCCACTCTGAAATTTGATATACATATTCATCGACGTGCCCCGGATGGCACATTAGTTCTGTCACCCCCGGCTGCAAGGATTTTAGGTGTTGTTTCAGTCTTGTACGTCCATCGTCTTCAAAATACACGTCCAATATGAATCGATCTGAACTTTTCGGATGTACTACACCAGTAATTGTAGGTTCCCAACCTACTTTCCTCATGGGCACGTTTTCCTCTCGAGCGAGTCTCACCATCGATTCATAGACGGCAGGAAATATTTGAATGTGCTGATGAGAGTCGAGATGAGTAGGGGTGATATGGTTCTCTAATAACTGGTTCCACTGTTTCTTGAGTTCAAACCAAACATCTCGCTTCTTCCACCTATCGGGTTTCCTCGAAAACTCACCTCGGTCATTCACAAGCGACGGAACTTCCTCCGGGGCCGATATGGGACTTCCATACGTGAGGTTAAAATGTAAACCCACGCCTAAGTTTGGTGTTGCCCGCGACATCTCAACGGCTCCCTGGAACCCGGGTAGATTCACCATCATCGTGGCACTTGAGACACTGCCCATTTCGTAGGCTTCAAGAATTCCTTGATTGACGCTGGGTGACAATCCAAAGTCGTCCGCGTTAATGATCAAATACTTTTCCACCTTGGTTCACCGCCGGGGACTAGTTTTCTTCAGTGTATGCGGCCGGTATTTCGTGCAGTGGGGACATACTACCGTGTCGTCGTACACAATCGGCGTGTACTTATAGAAAACAAAGACTTGGGGGGACAGGATGGGGTATTCAAGAGATGCAAATCTGGTAAGCATCGTTATTCCGGCATATAACAGCGCTTCGTATATCGGTGAATGTATAGATAGTTTGCTCACGCAAACGTATGCAGACATTGAGCTTGTCGTTGTTGACGACGGGTCGACGGATGAGACAGGCATAATCATGCAACGATATCGTTCTGACCATCGCGTCCTGTATGTCCGATTGCCGCGAAATGTTGGATTCTCCGGCGCGGTGACGACGGGGCTTTTTATGACAAAAGGTGAATTCATCGCCATGCAGGATTCGGACGACATATCCCATCCTAAGCGGATCGAAAAGCAGGTTCGCTTTTTGCGCGAACATCCGAATGTAGATCTCGTAGGGACGAATTATGCCACATTTCCAACTGGGGATTTCGGTAATCAAGAAGTCGCGAACTGGATCGGTTATGGCGGAGATATTGAGAAAATTTACCGTTCGGGCGGTCACTGCGTCTGTTATGGAACCATCTTGTTTCGAGCATATTGGTTCGACCGGTGCGGCGGGATGACGCGTAGAGTTGACGGGGCGGAAGACTATGAGTTCATAGTCAAATTTTTCGCTCAAGGTGCAAGAATCGAAAACATACCTAAGGTTCTTTACTACTATCGGGACCATCCGTTACAGCGATCGAAGGAGTTTTATCAATAGACAGAGGTGTGTTGGTATGGAATCCAACCTACGCGTGTTGATGATTTTAGATAGCTTTTTAGTGGGGGGGACCGAAACGCACGTATTCACCCTGACTCGAGAGCTGTTGAAACAGGGGGTACACGTGGTCGTTCTCGGTGACGATGGGCCTTTGCACCAGCTGTTCCTGGAACTTGGATGCCCTGTGTATGTACTGGATTTTGATCAGGAGAATCGAGCCCAGATCAACAGTGACCTGAATCAAATTGTCAACAATGAAGGAATTAATCTGATCCACGCACACCAGACCGGATGCGCTCCTTTTGCGATCTCGTTAGCAAAAGACAAGGGTATTCCGTTTTTGTTCAGTGTTCATGGATCGTATTACAAAATTTCGACGCTGGCTGATATGGCCGAACAGGCGGCATTTATCAGTGTCAGTCCCGCAATACAGAATTGGTTGTGGAAGCATCGGATTCCTTCCATCCTGATTCCCAATGGCATCGATACGGATTATTACCGCCTGCAGCCCATCGACGTAAACTTGTGCAGGGAATACGGGATACCCACGAATGTACCGATAGTTGTCTATGCGGGGAGGTTGTCTTGGGAAAAGGCGGATATCGCTGAAGAAGTGATCCAAGCGTGCGCCTACCTCAGAGAACGCGAAGGATTTCCCAATCTACATTTACTCATTGTCGGTGACGGATGGCACTCAGATGGGATTCGCGCGTTAGCCACACGAAGAAACGAACTCGCGGGCACAGATTTTATTCACTTGGCTGGGTCAATGCGCGATGTGCGTCCGTTCTATGCTCTGGGCGACTGTGTGGTTGGAACTGGCCGCGTTGCACTGGAGGCCATGTCATGTAAACGACCAGTTGTTGCGGTGGGATCCCGTGGATTTTTCGGTTTAGTCACGCCGGATGTGTACATTAAGGCGTGGTATTACTACTTTGGTGATCACAAACGACTATATGCCCGTTCAAGTGACATGTTGGCCAACGAAATCAAGAATACCATCTTGAGCTCCGAGAGAGCGCGCCGAAGTTGGGGGACCCAGGGCCGAAGGTTCGTTAAATACTTTTTCGACATCCGGTCAGTTACCGTTGATTTGCTGCATCTATATAAACTCCTATACAACAAATCGGGATCCGCGCGGTAAGGATTTAGGGCGATCGGAGGAGACTTGAGGCTTTCATATCAAGACAAATTGAGGGATCACGATGGGGAATGATAGACCTGGGAAACTCTGTTTTGAGAAATACCAGTATAGAGATAGAGATATTGAGCTCATCTGTTCCGAGTACAGATTAGGTGAACCCACCATCATTCATCGAGATATTGGTGGTGGGTTCAACGCAAACGTGAAAGTCGAGACGCTAACCGGCATATATGTCATTCGATTTTTATCCAAGTGTACAACAAGTGAGCACATCTCCTATGAGAACGAGGTTCTAAAAATGCTAAAGCGGTCAGGCGTTCCTGTCGTCATACCACTTCGCAACCGGCGGGGGCGAAGCACCTCAAAACTCCATGGGCACTTCGTTCAAGTCACTCCGTTCATCGATGCGATCGCGTTCGATGTATCACCAGAGCAAGTTTGGTCAAGTGGGCATACATTCCGCCGATTTCACAAGATTCTCGAGGGGTTTAAAGACGGCCCCGTTCCACTTTGGTCACACTACCCCTCGAAACGAATATTGCGAACGGGTTTATCTCGCTTGCAAGAACTGCAGGACGAACTGTCGTTGGAGCGGTTATCAGAGGTACGGCGGATCTATGAAGTGATTCGTCATGGGTGGAAGAAAGGCACCTATCGGAACCCTTTATCGACAACCATTATCCACGGAGATTGGCATTTCTGGAACCAGTTATACACAGAAGACGGAGATGTCTGCTGTGTCCTAGACCTGGATTTCATTCAACGAGCAGAGCGCGTTCAAGATCTCGGGTACACACTTTGGAACATTTTCGCTATCTTTTCGACCGATTCCGGAGTGGACATTTGTCATAACTTCTTGAATGGGTATGGGAAATTGCCGCGTGACGAAGTCAAGATGCTGCCCCTTGCTGTGGCCAAATCCGCTTTGTTTTTCATTTGTAGCACCGCTTTTCGCAAGAATGTTGTCTCGAAGTTTAATTTTCATTTTGATCGGCAACTTCCCATCATTGAGTGGATGTTGTCTTCAGAGGGACAAGACACCATTGAGGAAATGTGCACCACCGAATAAAACGAGTGAGGGGAATTAAATGTATGATTATCAGTATCTGAGAGATAACTACCCATTAATTGGCGAAGGGCGCCAGGGAAAGGTGTTTCAAATCTCCCCCGACAGGTGTTTAAAGTACTATGATGATCCGAAACACGCGGTACGGGAGCGCGCATCTTATGAAGCTGGACAGGGATCGCCAATCATCCCCAAGCTGTATGAGGGTGGACCGAATTATATCATTATCGAGTACCTTCAAGCACCTTCATTACAGCAGTATTTACTTGGGCCTGGTCGAATGAGTAAATCGTTAGCCAAACAAATTTTGAGTGCATTGAAAGAAATGGAACGTTTAGGATTTACAAGAATTGATGTGGCGCCGTTTCATCTGTTCGTCATGGAAGACAAGAAAGTCAAAATTATCGATCTAGTCAACGCGTTCCACAAAACTTCTCCTGTACCCTATGTACTTTTAAGTGGACTGCATAGCATCGGTTTTTTGGAAACGTTTTATGGGCATGTTCAAAACTTGGACGCCAAGACGGCTGCGAAGTGGGCAGAGGTTGTTGACGATCTAGTTCGCTAGACCATTCAGGAACGTATGTAGAACAATCCTCTCGACGTTCTCATCAACACAGGATTCATGAATAGTAGAAGGGATGAGTTGTTACGCAGAAGCTTATAACCACGGTTTTACTAACCTCGGTTCTTATCCTGACCGGGTGTGCCGCAACAAAATCTGTCCCACTTACGAAGTCGAACCAGACAGCAGACGCGACCGACAGCTCCGTCAGTCCAGCTTGGAAGCGGATGACCGAGAACCCTCCAGCGCATGTTGTCATTGTTGTGGAGGAAAATCATTCTTATTCAGAGATTGCTGGGAATCCTAATGCCCCCTTCATCAACTCACTCATGCACCGAGGGGCGAATTTTACATCATATCACGGGGTTCAGCATCCAAGTCAGCCCAACTACCTTGATTTGTTTTCAGGGGCGAATCAAGGTGTGACGAATGATTCGTGTCCACACACGTTTTCTGCGCCAAATTTGGCCAGTGAACTGTTTAAAAAGCATTTGACTTTTGCCGGGTACGCCGAAGACCTCCCATCAACTGGGTATGTCGGTTGCACAAGTGGCGGGGTCTTCGGGGTTGGAACGAATTATGCCCGAAAGCACTGCCCATGGGTCGATTTCTCCAATGTTCCTGCGACTAGTAGTAAGCCTTTCACCAGTTTTCCCAAAGACTACAACACGTTGCCAACGATCTCAATCGTTATTCCAAATCTGCAGAACGACATGCATAGCGGGTCCGTGCAAGCTGCGGATAATTGGCTTCGCAGGAACATACGTCCTTACACAGAATGGGCCAAAGCACACAACAGCTTGCTCATCGTCACATGGGACGAAGATGACCAGTCTGCGGACAATGTCATACCCACGTTGTATGTGGGACCCATGGTGAAGACGGGAACCTATCGACAGAGCTTAAATCATTTCAATACGCTTCGGACCATCGAAGATTTGTACGGACTTTCCCATCTGGGGAAAAGTAGGACCGAATTACCGATTTCGTATATTTGGACGTAGGACACAGTTAGAATGAATGGAAGATACATAGAAAACTAAAAATACAGTAGATTACAACAGTGTTCAATGTGAGAGAAAGTACTAGACAATTTCTTTCTTTGCATATATATACGTTATATATGTATTTTATACAGAAACGCTGTAGCCGAGAAAGAGGGGGCAAACACATGAGTAAATTGTTCAATTTGGCTGCGACAGCAACGGCTATTCTCTTGATGGCTTCAGTGGCTGGGTGTGGAACGACCACGCCGGCATCGAATAAGACAGGCGGAAATACAGGGAATTCGAAATCAACGACAAGCCAGTCTCCTATCGAAGGGGGCAGTCTCAATATCGACATGGGGCAGAATATCCAGACGCTCGATCCGGCCGTGACGGATGATCTGACCTCTGATGAACTCATTACAGAGATGTATGATCCACTGGTGACCTATGATGGATCAACAAATACACTGGTCGGCGACATGGCCGAAAAGTGGACCGTTTCACCTGATGGTAAGACGTACACGTTTACTCTGCGGAAAGGTATAACCTTTTGGAATGGAGACCCAGTGACAGCAAACAGTTATATCGCGGAATTCGAGCGTGTACTGACGAAGAAGCTGGCTTCTCCTGCATCGGCACGTCTGTATCCGATTGTTGAAGGTTCCACCGCCTTTTACAAAGGTCAAGCGAAGACTATCAGCGGTGTGACGGCCCCGGATCCATACACGTTGCAAATCAAGCTCGTAAAACCGGAATCATTCTTTTTGCAGTTATTGGCTGAGCCGGCATTTGTAGCAGTGGATCCAAAGTGGATAAGCTCGGTGGGGAATGCCAACTTTGCGACGTCAAAGCCAATGGGCACGGGCGCATTTGAGTTGAAGAGCACAGACGGTACGACAGAAGTGCTGACGAAAAACCAACACTATTTTCTAAAAGACAGTCACGGCAATCAGCTTCCGTACCTCGATCAGGTGACATTCTCTTACAATAAGAACACCGAGGTCGATGCGATGAAGTTCCAACAGGGGTCAGAGCCATTTTTGGCCTTCAATACGCAGGGTATCCCGGTGTCGTCATACCACATGTTCATGGCCAATCCTAAATTGAAGCAGGACGTAACTACGGCGACAACAGGCGATATGTGGTACATCGGGCTAAATGTCACCCAGGCGCCGTTCACCAACGTGAAAGTACGCCAAGCAGTCGAGTATGCTATCAACAAGCCATTTCTTGTAAAGCTGTTAAATAACATGGATACGGTTGCTAATCAACCTGTACCACCGGACGCGTTCGGATACATGAAGCAGCTGCCGGCATCCATTGATTACACGTACAACCCAGAGAAGGCGAAGCAACTTCTTGCATCGTCAGGTCTGTCACTGCCAATTCATGCAAAATTCTACTCAAGTAATGATGCTACGACGCAGAAAGTAGTTGAGGAAATTCAGAACGAATTGAAGGCCGTCGGGATCGACTTGACCGTGCAGCCGCTCAGTTGGAGTGCGTTTTTATCTGGGAACGGCCAGGGGACGCAACCGAGTTTCCTAATCGACTGGAACCAAAGTTTCCCGGATGCATTCGACTTTTTGAATACGCTGTTCAATACGACTGAGCAGCCAATCAATAATTCGGAAATGTATTCGAACAAACAAGTGGATCAGTGGTTGAATGAAGCTCAGACGGAAACGGATCCGCAAAAACGGTTTGATCTGTATAAGAAAGTGACCGTTCAAGCCATGGAGGATGCTTCGGTCGTTCCAGTCTATTACGGTAAGTACACGTTTGCCATTCAACCGTGGGTGCACGGGTATTATATTAATTCAAACCTTGAGGAAGACCCGCTCACACATATTTGGGTGGACCCAGGCCACTAACCACTAACCACTAACGTCGGCAGGCTGTCATTAGAAGGGAATAGGTTAATATAGGGGATACGGGCCGACTTTGCCGTGATTCAATCACACGCGAAGTCGGCCTTATCTTACCGTCACATGACCAAATTGGAATTCTCCTCATGGTTCTGAGCGACATCTTGCGTAATACTGCTCATTTGAATCAAGCATCGCTCTACAATTCGAGCATCATTTGGATAGAACATATGTGCAGAATTTTCAAGCCAAACCAAATGTTTTCCCTTCGGGGCAATGAGCTTGTCGTAGTATCTCTTAGTAGACAGGCCCGGCACAGCATGATCGTGCCGTCCATGAAAGAAGTAAACAGGAATGCTTACGACTGGAACCGATTCCGCGAAATCAATCTTCAAAAAATCTAGAACCATCTGGTCTGTGTACGAGTTTTTTGTTTTCGTAAAAATTCTCAGTACATCACGGATAGAGTAATCCGGTGACGACAGCAGCGTTTTTGGATACTGTTTCAAAATGGGTGCCTTGATATGTTCGTCTTCGTAGACAAACGCACCCTGCATAAAGTTCCATTTCCTGAGCGTCAGCCATGTTTTCACGTCTCGATATGGTGGGCACCCCATGTCGACGAGCTCGCTCGTCGCCTTTCGATTGCCTTTTTCCTTTGCCTGATGGAGATTCCAATCGTAGCAAATTTGATCACTTTCACTCCAATTGACGATTTGCGCCATGGCTGCGTAGGCATGGAATTTCTCCGGATAACGTGACGCGAGGGTAAGGCCGATAACGGTACCCCACGAGAGCCCCGCAAGATAGATTTTTTCCTGGTGGAAACGATTCCTGAGGTGATCGACTAATTCATTTGCGTCCGATACAAACTGCTCTAAGTTCATCGTGTCAGATGGAATGTCGGTATGAAATGATCTTCCTGTTCCACGTTGGTCCCAGAACACCAGCACATAATGTTTCATCAACTCGAAAGTTGTTGTCGCATATGCGTAGTCCACTCCTCGAAAGCTAACTCCGGGCGCTGGCATGCCGGGCCCGCCATGAAGCAACAGGAGGACGGGTTTACTCGAGTCGTGCGCTTGAATGAGGACGGCCTGCTCAATCCCCCCAATTGTCACGGTTTTCACCGTGCTGATGCCGTGCGGCGAATGTCGCGGTACAGAACGTTTTAACACGGCTTGCTGAACGAAACGCCTGTACGTGAGAAGTGTGATGATGACCAACAAGAACATGGCAAAAATCCAATAGAAAATGATCAATTGAATCCTCCTAGTGACAATCCATGGCGTTGCTGTGGGTCATGCTCCAAGCCCCTGTAGGAAATAGGCCACGTGCGTAGATAGCCGCTGTTCGATTTGACTGGTATCCTGATTTGCGAATTTTAACATGTTGTATTCGGTTGCCATGGCAAACACGCCATATTGATACTCTGAGGCTAAGATAGCTGGGTCATGTGATGGAATTGACCCCAAGCGAATCATGGTTTCGAAGGCTGCCTCTAGGAAAGCCAAGGTGCCTTGAATGATGTCTTGCAGCAATATCTCACGCGCACGACGATCACGATATTGTTCAACGTTCATAATTCTCCAAATCTTACCCATGAGCGGATCGTTAATCAGTGTCATGTAGAGGTGGGTGCCGTACTCGAGAAACTCTGCTGGGGTCATGGTTGTGAGGATTCGTTCAAGATGTTCAGTCGGTGGCGTGAGCTTTTTGTACCCAGCGCGAAACAGAACAAAAATCGTATCCAGAATGTCATCTTTGTTGCGAAAGTGATTGTAAAGAGAGCTCTCTCTGATTCCCACGTCCCGCGTGATATCGCGTATAGACACAGCGCTGAAACCCTTCGTGGAAAAGAGGTCGATGGCAACGGTTAGGATTTTCTCCTTGGTGGGATTAATGGGCGTAGCTAGACCAAGATCACTCAAGTTGACAAATGCCAAAATGACCAACTCCAGGCTTTGATGTTCTGAACGGATATTAACTAACGTTCGTTAGTTTGTCAAGACGTGTTTGGCGGCAAGCATACGTGGTGGATGGGATGACGAGCGAGTGCTCAAGCGGGACCGATGGCGGAATCTTCCGCCATCAGATTCATCCTGTTGATGTCGGGGAGGTTATTTACCAAACCTCCCCGCTTGGTAATCCTCAAATGCTTCCCTGATTTGTTCTTTTGTGTTCATGACAAAGGGACCATATGCGACGACGGGCTGGTGTAGGGGGCGACCCGCATACAATAACACGCGAAGCCGTTCTTTCGCACGGATGGTAATGGCACTGGGCTTGTCTTCCTCTGCAGAACCCAACCAGAGACCAGTCCCTTTGGTTCCCTCAACGTGATTCGAACCAAATGTACCGCTCCCGTCAAGAACGTAGAGGAAGCCGTTGTAGTCGCCAGGTAGGTCCTGTGAAACTGAGTAACCTGGTTCGACGTTGATTTCGACCATCGTCACGGGAACGTAGTTTTGGGTGGGTGCCGCAACACCAGCCGAGGACCCGGAGAAGACGCGAATGGCGACACCTTCTTCTTGTCGGAGTGGCATATCCTGCCCACGCATGTTTTGGTACCTTGGCTCGGTCATTTTATCGTCCCGGGGGAGGTTGACCCATAGTTGTAGACTATGCACCGGTGAATCCTTCGCTGCGTCCTCTTTGTGGATCACCCCTCGGCCTGCTGTCATCCATTGAACGTCACCTGGCAGGAGCGTTCCCTCGCCAAACTTATTATCGTAATGCGTCAGTTTGCCAGAGATGACATATGTGACGGTTTCGATTCCGCGATGTGGATGGAAGTCAAATGTTCCTTCCTCAAACCAATCTTCTGCAAGAAACAGAAACGGATCATGTCGGGCCCATTGTCCGGGTTCCAGGACCATTCCGACCGTATGAATGGGACTTGCTTGTTCTGGGTGAACAGTCCACGAGCGACTGATCTCCCGTTCGACAATATTGTTCTCAGCCATGTCTGACAACCTCTCTCTATTTAACATCTCTATCCTGATGTAAACATAACACACTTACTAAATAAATGTTAGTTGTAATTTGACAGTTTATGATGCGAGTACAGGACGACTCATTCCATGCGGGGGATAGGATGAATACGAAGAAGTGAGATATCCACAGTTTATCCCCAAGCAAATGTGTATATGTAGTGTTCATTTTTATTATCCACACATTTATACACATACAATCGGTGTTATGCACAAGCTTGTCAACAACCTTATCCACAACGTGCCAACGGCTACTGCTATGTTTCGATCAACGGTGGTGATAGAGCGTACACTGCCGAGATCGAGCGGGGAACCTCATCTAAATTCACGGGATCACATGCGCTACTTGCACCGGAGTGGTAGGTGGTAGGTGGTGAATAGAAAAAGTAGAATAAGTTGTTGTTTCCAAGAAGTCTTGGCTTATGGCGATAGCAAATGAGAAGAACTAGAGTACTGATTGGTATCAAATCTATCTTGCGTAAACATTTACTGATAGACCTGTTTCCTGAGGTGAATCGCGTGCTTGAGAACCAGAAGGATAAGGCTGCAACATAGTCACCGAGGACGGCTTGTTATGGCGGCATTTGGACGAACAGATTACTCAGTCCAGAGGAATGGCCATGAATGTGAGACTTAGTTGGCACTTTCCAAGTTCCCTGCTTGTATCCCGAATTTTTTGCGAATCCAAGCCACCAGACCTGTTAGCAAGGGCAACCCAAGTCCAATGGCAGGTGCCACGTAGATATAGATAGAGCCAAGGAAGTGGTAAACCTCTTCCCGAGAGGCTTGCATAAGACTGAGACTCATGCCAGCCGTGAGTAGCGTAACGGGAATTGTATAGGTATTGATCCGCTTTGCATTGAGCAGCTTCGATATTCCTTTGACAGCGGCGAATGTGAACATGGCAATTCGAAAGAAACTGCCGATGGTCCACAGTAACACACCAATGATGTCCAAACGCTCAATCACGTTGCTGATTCGTATGTACTGAATCTCAGTATAGGTTGGGAAGGCTAAATTCTTGGCAAGCTCTTCACCGAAGACCATCACTGGGCCAGTGACAGGGGATAGAAACATGACAAACAGGATGGTGACGAGAATAACGGACTGTTTCGGAAGCTGACTCGGTGCAGCCGCGTGTTCGGAAATCGTACTGAACACAACAAGCTCGGAAAACATGGCGACAAAGACCAACGTACCCATTAAAACTGGGCCCAACCCTCGGTCACAAGGCGACACCACAAGAACGGCACACGACGTGTGTGGGATCCTCCCAAGTCTCAAGCGCTTCGAATGATGGGATCCGTGTCACTCCAACTCGCTTATATAGCGTGTGGAAGATTCGACGGGTACTGGGAGCACGGGTTTGATATGGTTGACTGGTTGGCAGGTGCACTCCTGGTGCAGGAAGCGGGAGGCAAGGTAACTGACACAACGAACGGGAGTCTTGCATGGCCATCGGCTGGGATCGTTGCAGCTAACACTGTGTTGCATCCCAGATTGCTTGCAAGTCTGGAAACTCAGTCCCACGACGTGTTCACGGTAGACACTGATTGACAAAACAATCCAAGATGTTATATTGGTTGTGCGACCAACCAGAATGGGTGATTCGATGAGGACAAGAGACGGCAACACAAGAAATCTGCTGATTGAAGCTGCGTACCATGTGCTCGCAGAAAACGGGTACGAAGCGACGTCCATCAAGGATATTGCCCGTGAAGCTGGTGTATCGCCAGGGTTGGTCCACTACTATTTCTCCAATAAAGAGGAATTGCTCACCGCCGTTGTCAAAGAAGCGACCGATGAGTACTGCAACCAGATGGAACAACTTCAGAAGTCGGTTGTCGGAGACAAACTTGCTAGTGCTGCCCTTGCTGAGCCAATGCAGCGGGTGAGGACACACTCGGATTGGTACCGCCTGCGCTATGAGATGTTTGTCCTGGGCTTGCGAAATGAGCACATCCAACCGAGCGTGCGGGAGCTTCTTGAGAAAGGCAGGGAAGGGGTGGAAGAGACGCTCCAAGCCATTGCCGGATCGTCGTTTGACGATGCAGGGGAATTGTCTGCGATTCTCATTGCATGCTTTGACGGCCTGGCGTTGCAGGCTCTCATGGATCCGAACTTTGATCTAGAAAAAGCGTACGCCGTTTTGAGAGAAATGGGAATGGGATTGCTCGCATCTAAAGTGGAATCCCTGAAGAAAGACTGATGGTGCTCTCCGAGATCACAGTGGTTCGCTGACGTTAACTTTGGATCAGATTTTGAGTGTGTTTGGTTGGTTGACCAATTAAATTGCAGAAGGGTTGATCTGAATTGAATATTCTCTTACTTGCCATAGAAAGAGTCGCGTTAGCATGGATTGTGGGTGGTGGCGTCACAATGGCAGCAGGCGTACGGCCACTTTTGCTTCCACTTCTAACTGGACGAGTCGATTCTCCCGTAGTACCCGTCCTGGAACAGCTCTCTATTGATGCATGGAATCGATACAACCGATTTTCTCTTGCGGCAGCACTTGTTTTCTTTGCGACTGAGGTTCTGAGGGTTGCGACAGGCCTATCGACGACATACTGGCAGTTGGGGTTGATCGCTCCAGTTGTGGCCGCGTTCATAGGGAAGCTGGTCATTGATAAACGCCTTAAAACAAGGCTACAGGAACTTGGAGACGAAGCGGTTACGAGTGAGCAGCAACAAGCTGGGCATCGTCGGGTCGAATTATTGTCCATGTTCATCCTAATTCTCTCTGTAGTTTTGCTGGTTTTACCAGTTTAAAAGGTTTCGGAGGAATCGATATGAACGTGCTTATTATCTACGCCCATCCCAACCCCAACAGTTTCAATGCTGCTGTGCTTGCACAAGTTGAGCGTGCGCTCAGGGAGAGTCGACATGACTTTACCGTGATCGATTTGTATAAGGATAACTTTAATCCGGTTCTTGTTTACAACGATGACAGATTTCGACGAGACCTAAAGGATGACCCTGAGACTACAGCGTATCGGGAACTGATTCGAGCGGCGGATCACCTTATCTTGATCTACCCCGTATGGTGGTACGGAACGCCCGCGATTTTAAAAGGTTTTTTTGACAGAGTTTTTGCATCCGGATTTGCGTTTACCTATGACGGTATGATCCCGAAAGGGTTGTTAAAAGGGAAATCGGCATGGGTATTCTATACGATTGATTCCCCTAGGTGGTACGCTGCTATTTTCCGTTTGAGTGCTGACTGGATTGTGGTTCGCGATGCGACGCTGAAATTTTGCGGTGTAAAGCCCGTTAAGCGCTTTATGTTCGCGAATGTAAAGCGAAGCTGCACGGGGCGGCGGGAGAAATGGCTGGATACGGTGTATGAAAAGGTGAGGTACGGTCTGACTCAAAAGGTTGAGGTGGAACATGAGGAAATGTAACTGAATTGGAAATGGAAAGAGCCAAGTGGGCATAGCCTCATTCTTCTTCACCTGGGCGGTATTGATAGCGTTGGAGATCAATTTGGTCATTGTCGATAAACTCGATCCCTTCCGCTTGAAGGGATAGCTTTTGTACATGGAAACTTTCATCTTCCCGGAGGCCAATGCGACCCTGTGAATTGATCACACGATGCCAAGGCAGTTTGTGCTTTTGACTCATGGAATGGAGGATCCGCACAACCTGTCTTGCTCCCCTTGGACTCCCGGACAACCTCGCAATTTGGCCATATGTCATCACTTTGCCCTCAGGTATATTTTGAATGATCTCGACGGCTTTAGCAGTAAATGAATTCATTGAACGATCCCTTCAATCTACGAAATACTCGCTTTCCAGCATAACCGATCCTCAGCCTTTACGGCACGATTGAGCTTGACAGTGAGACTCCTATTTTATACGTCCAAAATTTTTCAGTGAACGGTCTAAATCAATTGTTTCACCATACATTTGAAACTGGTTAGACCAAAACAACATGATGGAAAGTTGGTGGTATGCTATGAAATTCGTTACATTTCAAGACGGACACGGTACGTCGCTCGGCGTCATTGACCAGGACGAAATCGTGAATCTAACGGCATGGCGTGACGTTGTACAGGATGTAATGCCCGAAATTACACGAGACCTTCCTGAACTCTACAGTGTTGGCGACTTAGTGGACGCGGGTGACTCCGGTTTGGAATTTGCCCGCTTCGTACTGGAAAACCAAAGTTCCATGGGAACGGTTTTAAGACGCTCACTAGCCGACGTGAGATTGCTTCCCCCCATTCTAAAGCCGCGGAAAAATATATTCTGTCTGGGTAAAAATTACGTTAAGCACGCCATGGAGTTTGAAGGGACGGAGGACCAGGCAAAGGCTGTTCCCAAGTACCCAATTATTTTTAGCAAAACACCGACTACGGTGGTTGGGCCGAATGATCCAATCGATAGTCATCGGGATGTGACACAGGCACTCGACTACGAAGCTGAAATTGGCGTCATTATTGGGAAAACCGGAACAGCGATTCGTCCAGAAGAGGCGTTAGATTATATTTTTGGCTTTGTCCTGATCAACGATGTTACAGCGAGAGATTTGCAAGCCGCACACAGTCAGTGGCTGCGCGGCAAAAGTCTCGACACGTTTTGCCCGATGGGACCGTATGTCGTGCATAAAAGCGCCATCGACGATATTTCTAAAATTGAAATTGGTTGCAGGGTCAACGGTGAAGTGAGGCAGCACAATGTCTCCGGCAATATGATTTTTGACATCCCCACGACGCTTGCCGTTTTATCCAATGGTATGACGCTGGAAAAAGGAGATATCATCGCCACGGGGACGCCTGAAGGGGTTGGTATTGGGTTTCATCCGCCAAAATATCTCGTACCCGGGGACGAGGTAACGATTTTCTCGGCACAATTGGGCGAACTGACCAACGTCGTTTCATAGTTAGTCTGGACTTTCCAGTAAGTTGTGTTGAATCACCTTGAGATGCTCTGTTGCAGCCTGCGCCGCCACTGATGGTCGATGATCCTTGATGGCCCGGTAAATACTTTTATGTTGAGCGGCATAGTGCTCCATGCGCCCTTCCACAGCTAGACTCATTTGCTTCATGGAGCCCCAAAGCTTTTCCGTTCTGACCGAGTGCAGCGACGTTGCAAGGGTGATGAGCGGCTGATTTCTGGCCATTTTTGCGATTGCGAGATGAAACTCGCCATCCCAATGTTCGAAGTTGAGAATCGTTTCCTGCGATGAGGATTTGGGTACCATGGCTTCCGTGATACAGTGCTCCAGGTATTCGATCTCGCCCGTCGTACCACGCACTGCAGCGAGTCGGGTCAAAAAGGGCTCAATGCACAGCCGAGCTTCGATGACGTCGAAAGGGCTGCTTTGTGTGTCGAGATCGACGGCCATGGATTCGATATCCGTGGACGTTGCCTTATCCGTGATATACGTGCCACTGCCCAATCTCGTCTGGACGATCCCGACAGCTTCCAGCGTGCGCAGTGCTTCCCGGACGCTGGTTCGGCTGGTGTTAAACTGCTTCGCGAGCGCGCGCTCAGACGGCAGTTGATTGCCTACAGTCAACTCACCGGATCGAATTTGCTCCAAGATATGATTTTGGATAATCGTATGCGCTTTGATGTCCCCGGATTGGTACATGTAACGATCACCTCTGACACTCTCAAGTTGGAGAATATAGTATATCTTACGAAATCCAAGGGTTAGACCAATTTCGCTAAATATTATATGAACGTTGGCATGATTTCGAGTGACTAGATATATCTTAATACAAAGTGGTTAGACCAAATGGAGGGATAGAGTGAAAACGGAGTTGAATGGTGTCTCGCACTACTATGAAGTTCGTGGAAATGGACCGGAGGCTATCCTGTTCATCCACGGACTGGGCGGGAACAGCAATTTTTGGTACCCGCAGGCTCAGATTCTAGCAAGAACATTTACGGTGATATCGTACGACTTGCGAGGCTCTGGGCGAGCGGAATTAGGCAACGAACCATACGGAATGGAAGTATGGGTCGATGATGCCACCGCGCTCTTAGATCAGTTACAGATTGATAAAGTTCATGTGGTTGCTCATTCGATGGGAACCCTCATCGCGCAGTACTTTGCGGTCAGTCATCCGGATCGCACACTGAGCTTAACGCTGGTTGGGCCAATTATTGAAATCGGAGCAGCCGGTAAGGAAGGTTTGCAAGCCAGAGCCAAAACCGTTCGCGAGCAGGGTATGGAGGCAATTGCGGATGCGATTTGTGATGGTGGTCTCTCGGCTTCTACGAAAGGGTCACATCCAGAGATTGTGGCGCTCATACGAGATATGCTCATGAATCAACCAGCAGAAGGCTACGCCAGGTCCTGTGAAGCACTCGCCGCAGCAAGAGCCATTGAACACCACCAGGTGACCGTTCCAGTGCTGCTCATTGCAGGGGATGAGGACAATACCTCGCCGTACGCCGTGGCACGTCGACTAAATCAGGGGTTTCCGAATGCACAAGAAATCACCCTAGCGCAGTGCGGTCACTGGTTGTCCCTTGAAAAGGCAGGACAGGTGACCAGTGCCCTTCATGATTTTTTCTGTCGGATTTAACTCAACTCGTAGCGTGAAGGCGGGAGGCCGGCTGGGGAGATCGGCGGTCGGGGCTGGTGGGCGAGACTAGCGGGCAACCGGGGGGGCTAGAGGCCAGCGGTCGGGGCAACCGGGCAACCGGGTGGGGCTAGGGGAACGGTAGTACGTAAAACGCTCATCCGACCCGGCGTGTACAAGAACAAGAAACTCAGATTCCGCTGTATGCTCACAGTCGCCAGGTGAACGAGGTAAATCGGCGGGATAACGGACTTTACTTCCCTAGCTCTCCATCCACTGATGCAGCACTAGCAACAACGGAACAAAAGTCGCTTACGTCGAATCATGCCGGGTCAAGTGTTGCCCGTAGCCTACCGGCCCGACCCGGCCTCTGCATGAACAACAGTAGCCACACCTGGATGGAATGAAAGCGATTGCATACATCGTGATCACTACCCTCATCGATAATCAGACTTCCTTACCTTACAGAATCAATCAGCGCGTACGACCTACCAGTAACGACGTGAAATAACTCTGCACATGAAATTGTCTACCAGGACCAACGTTTTTCAAAAGGGGGAAACTATAATGTCAGTTAAATTGTTCAAAAACGGTTTTTTGATTGACGGTACCGGGAGAGAGCCGGAGGCGAACGTCGACGTGCTTGTGAAGGATAACGAGATCGTCGATGTGGGAAGGAACCTGGGCGAAAATCAGTACGACTTTAATTGGCAGGAAGCTGAGGTTATGGAGCTGAACGGCAAAACCATCATGCCGGGCATGACAGAAGCGCACACACACCTCACCTGGGCGGACTCCCTGTACATCCAGGACATTGACCAAAAGCCGATTGAAGAGACGATGGTCGATGCGATTCTAAACGCGGAAATCCTCATCAACAGCGGTTTTACGTCCTGTGTAAGCGCTGCCGCACGCGGGCGTGTTGACATCGCTATCAAAAAAGCGATCAACCAAGGCAGATTGGTCGGCCCGCGCATGCTCTCCAACGGTGCTGAAGTGTCGGCGAGCGGAGGCTTCGTGGATCTCTGGCCCAACCACTTCCAAATCCACGGCCTCGCCATTTTTGCGGATGGGGAAGATGCAGTGCGTCGAACCGTGCGCAGTTTGTACAAAGAAGGCGCCGATCTCGTCAAACTCAACGTCAGCGGCGAATCTCTTTCAGCAAATGCCCGCGGCGAGATGACCCTGTATACCTATAAGGAAGTTCGGGCCGCAGTGGAAGAGGCCAACGCCCGCGGGAAACGGGTTTACACACACGCCCGCAGTGCAGACTCTGTGAAGCACTGTGTTCGTGCTGGTGTGCACATCATCGGACATGCGGATTTCATCGATGATGAGGCGTTTGAGATGTTGGTAGAAAATAAGGATCGACTGTTTGTTGTGCCAGCCATGAATTGGTTGGTTTCTACACTCGAGCACGGTGCGGAGTATTTTGGCCAGGAAGCATTGGACGCAACTGGCTACGCTGAGGGATTAGAAATTTCCGTACGCAATATGAACCGCCTATACAAAGCCGGCGTTCGTGTATTGCCTGGCGGGGATTACGGTTTCGCCTGGTGTCCACACGGCGGTTACGCACGAGATTTGGAGCACTTTGTCAAGTTGGTGGGAATGACACCAATGGATGCTATTGTTGCTGCCACAAAGTACGGCAGTGAAATTATGCTCACACCGGAGCAGTCGGGTACAGTCGAGCGTGGAAAATGGGCAGATTTGCTGGTGGTCGACGGGAACCCCTTGGATGACATCGCCATTTTGCAAGACAAAAAGAAACTGTGCGTCGTCATGAAGGACGGCAAGTTCATCAAGAACGCTCTCGACAGCACCCCGGTTGTTGTCCTCAATTAATAGACTGTTCTGACTTATACACAATTGAGACAGGGGGGCCGTGCTTGGCCCCCACACGATAGGAGGATAAACGAAAGTGGCTATTGCAGAATGGAGCATGCTATTCAATCGAGTGACTGCCGAGTATACGGAAGAACAGCGCGACGCATTGGCAAAGGGACTATGTCCCAACTGTCACCCGACACCGATGCCATACCGCATTATGGAGACGTTTTACAGCGAACAGTTCCAGACTAGAGTCCACCGTGTAAAGTGCTTCAACCTCGCGGGTTGTGATTGGGATGGTTACATTCCGGCTACACGTCCTGAGACGGGGTGGGATGACTTCTTTCACTCTTGAACGCACGAGCGAAACCTAAGTCATGGGGGAGACTTCATGGAAATCTGGTGTTGCATACGCAATGCGTCGTTAAAAGAACACAGCCAGCTGGATGAGGTGGCCAAGGAATTCGGTGATGAATGCAATGTCGTTCCATATAAGTGTCTGCGGCTATGTATGTTTTGCAGAAACATGTACGCGTTTTATGCAGATGGCAAACCTATAGTGGCCAAAAGCCAAGAAGAGGCCGCAACCAAATTGCGGAACCGAATGCGCGAGGAATACTCTTCACTCGAAAACCAGTCGATATCATAACATTTCGATCCGCCAATGGACGTTCCCCAGTTGATACGGTCCAAGGAGGCAAATGTATGGAGAACGAAGTGTATGTGCTCCCCACGAGAGAGTCGACGTCACAACCCCTTCCTCGGCTCAGCGCGCGGAAATGGGCAGTTACCTTTCTCATTATCGGTGTCGTTCTTACCATCGTGTTTGGTTTGACGATGCCGACTTTCTATCTGCACGCATATGGGAAGTGAGGTGAGATGCAGTGAAGCCGTCCATTAAGTACGCGATCATCAGCCTACTCTACAACGAACGTGATGGCCTGTGGGAATACGAAATCTATCAGCGTTTAAAGCCTCACTACGCCAGAGCCAGTCTGTGCGCCATCCGCGAGGAACTGATTGGGTTTAACACGGTTGGTTGGGTGACGATTACAAGTCTTCGCGAGCATCGGGGAAGATTGTTGCGCAGATTCAAGCTCGAACCTCAACACGCACCCTTCATTGAACATCAACTGGACACCGCAGCCATTTTAGCGGAACTGAACACAATACCTGTACAGCATAGCAATTCGGTCACGACTTGAAGGGAGGGATACCCATGATAGATGCCACGACCATCACACGCCGGCTGACAAAAATGAACTCGACGAAGACGAGAATCGGAATGCTGTACGCTTTACTGGCCGGTCCTGCACTAGGGCTAGCACTTGGCTTATTAGGCACGCTTGTCGGGAAAGCACCGTTTAACAGTCAGTACCCAACCGGCGCTTTCGCCATAGTGGTGCTACTTCAGTATCCGTTCGGTCTCCTAGCGGTCACTGTGTTCCTCATCATCAGCGGTGCATGGAGGGATTTCACGTCTATCTTCAAGAGCCGCATCAGCTGGTGGGTCTTGTTTGTGGGTGTCGGAGGGTTTGTTGGTGACCTTTGCTACGCGTGTTCCGCTGTGCTCATTGGCGGGGCACTCGCCGGGCCAATTGGCGGACTGTTCGGTGTCGTCGGTGCTGTGATCGTGTCCGCGCTGTACAAGGAGAGCATTAAGCGATGGAGTACGCTCGTCGGCGTGATCGCTATCGGTGTTGGGGTATGGCTGGCCTTGAGCGGAGGCAAGCTGGTCTCTCCGACGCACGGCGTCTACGCGCTGGTTGGCGTGCTCATCATGGTGGCGGGGACGCTGAACTGGGGATTCGAGAACTTCGCTATTGCTGCCGGATCGGACCTCATGCGGGCTGAAAGCTTTATCTGGTGGCGAGCGTTCATTGCACTGGTACTTGGTTTTATCCTCATGATTATCGCTTTCCCGGCCTCTCGCCCTATGTTGGTGGAGACCTACTCAGACCCTAGATTACTGGCCTACGGGGCGGTCATCGGGATCGGCTGGGCTATTTGGGTCATTATGGGCTACTACATTGGCATTGCCTACGCAGGTGGAGTGCGCGGTGGTGTTATCGCGGGCACCTTCGGCTTCTTCTTCATCTCGTTCTTCTCTATGACCGTGTATGGCACGCCGTTTAGTTGGATCGTCCTCATTGGCAGTGTCATCCTCTTCATCGGTGCGGCCCTCATTATCACGGAGCCGAAGGAAATTCTCTCTAACAAGCGTTAGGGCGATAGGATGGCGGAGGTGAACGAAATGGCAAACCAGGACGTTGTTGATGAGGCGCTGCTTGATGAGTACATTGAAGTGACAGGTAAGTTCGGAAGACGCAGGTTACTTGCACTTGCAGTGGTGTGTTTGATGCTACTGGCACCGCTGTTCATCATTCAGGGGAACGGCTGGTCGAGCATGGTGGGCGGGCAACACATTGGCAGTGCGTGGATCACTGTTGGCATCTGCGTGGTGATTTGCGCCGTGGGAGCAGTTGTCTTGGATCTCGTCTGGCGGAAAAACGATTAGTTCGCTCGCTCGCAAGTGGGCGTTCCCACCAGGGGACGTGGTGGCCTGGGGGAAACGCCCACTATAGACTGACGTATACAGTTGGATCTATGGCACGTGTTTTGCTGATCAACGCAGGTTCCGAAGGACATATCAATCCAACCCTCGGTGTGGTTCAAGAACTTATCCTATCTGTAAATGACAATGCAACGATAATTCGATAAAACCTTCATGGGGGTCACAAATTATACGAACTGGTAGTCTATATATTGGTTGGCTCTTTTTTTGTTTCCATAAGGAGGAAATCCGCTGCAATATGTCGAACATTGCTTTCAAAAATGCCAAGTGATATCGGGAGCAATGCTATGATTACAGGGAGATACAGAAGTGTGATGCGGCCAGAGGGAACCAGCCATCAGCACCCTGCCATTGTCTTTGACCCAGCAGGAAAAATGCATATGCCCCTTACCGTCTATGCCAAGGAGATTAAGGATTCGACTACGGGTGGCACCATGCGGAGTTACCTCAGTGCTATCCTGCCCTTCTTCACTTATCTGGAAACTGACCCGTGGCAAGTTCGCGGTAGGCGTAGGTGGGACGATGACATTGAAGACGTACGGCAGGCTGTGAGCGACTACCTCATTCAGAAGCAACAGTGCCGCATCCGTAAGCACAAACTAGGTTTTCAGATTGTGGACTCCTCCTCCGAAAGTCGGAATTCCGTAAGTGTTTTTCTAGCGGCACTCAAACGGTACTACGCGATCGCCATAGACAAAGAGTATTACCCTTACTCGAACCCACTTACCAATACGATCTACCATGATGTGCATGCATTGATAGAACAACTAGTGTCTTGAGTCTTAAATATAGCTATCTTTGTTTGCTCGTTATTGATACAATTTTGACATGAGCAGACGAGCGATTTCCATCACACTTAGCGAGCAAAATAGAGCCACTTTAGAGCACTGGGTACGTTCGCCATCGACGCCACAGAAAATGGTGAGGCGGGCCGAGATTGTGTTGCGTGCAGCGGACGGATGGACGAACGAGCAAATGGTCAAGGCCGGGCTAGGTTCGGGAGTGACTGTAGGGCGCTGGCGTCAGCGGTTCGCCGAGTTCGGTATGGATGGATTACAGGATATACCGAAGCCCGGACGCCCCCGAATCATCAGCGATGAGAAGGTCACCGAGCTGTTGGCAACTTCCCTGACCAAGCCCAAGGGACGAACACACTGGAGCAGTCGAGAGTTGGCCAAACAGCAGGGCATCAGTCAGTCTACTGTCTCGCGTCTCTGGCGCAAGCATAATCTCAAACCGCATCGGGTCGAGACGTTCAAATACAGTAAGGACCCAGAACTTGAACCAAAGGTTGTTGACGTTGTCGGCTTGTATCTGAATCCGCCGGAAAAGGCGCTGGTGTTATGTGTCGATGAGAAGAGCCAGATTCAAGCATTGGACCGTACACAGCCCAAACTCCAGCTAAAACCGGGTCAAGTAGAGCGACACACGCACGATTATGTTAGGCACGGAACTACAAGCCTCTTCGCGGCACTCAATGTGGCCACTGGCGAAGTACTTGGGCAATGTCATGCACGTCATCGGCATCAGGAATTCCTTCAATTTCTCCGGGCCATTGACAAGGCCTATCCAGAAGGAGAAATTCATCTGGTCATGGACAATTACGCTACACACAAGCACGCCAATGTGCGCAAGTGGTTGAACAAGCGTCCGAGATATCACCTTCACTTCACGCCAACCAGCGCATCCTGGATGAACCAAATCGAGACATGGTTCGGCATCCTCCATCGGCAGGCGCTTGAACGAGGTGTGTTTCGGAGTGTCAAATCACTCATAGCTGCCATTCACAGCTTTATGGAGCAATGGAATGAAGGCGCAGCACCGTTCAAATGGGTGAAATCTGCGGACGAGATTCTCGCCAAAGCCGTCCGGAATAAATAAAGACAAAAACGACTCAGGACACTAGAAGCCGAGGAAGAATCTCGGCGCGGTTACCCACATATGTCACAGGCCGGCGGTACAGAGGAGCCCCGCCGTAAGGTGCGGCTATCCGACAGCTATTTTGTTCAGAAGGGCGACCAATGGGTAGTCCAAACTGTGGATAAGAGCCTCGCGGGTAAAGTACTGGCCGGGGCAACCAAGGTTAAGAGCTGGGGGCTGAGAGAAGAACTTGTCACCCGCATCCTCCTCGAGTCTGGCGGTCGGATTTCCGAGGTCTGTGCCTTGACCCTTGGTGATTGGTACGCCAAGGGTATGATGCGGGAAGCCACCGCTACTAGCAAAGGGAGCAACGGAAAGCGCGTGAAGTTCTTGCGGTGGACGGATGACACGGCCAAGTTGCTACGACGTTACTTTGACACAGATCGCCGGAAGTTCGATTCTGAAGGGCGGGCACTGGAAGCCTACCTCCAACTCCGTAAAAAGGGCGGAATTGACCTCATGAAAGTCCCTCTGTTCCTGTCACAGCGTGCTACGGCGCTAACGCCGAAAAAGTATAGGCGTTACTGGAACGCTGCCTGTGCGGCGGCCGGAATTGAGGCAGTCGTACATCAGGCCCGCCATTGGTACGTTACAGAGGCGATAAGGAACATCTACGACCACTCCAGGACCGAAGGAGAATTTCAGCGTAAGATCCGAGAACTGATCGGCTATATGTCGTGGAAGAATGGCTATGACATGATCGAAATCTACGAGCACTATCTGGAATCCGAGCGCCATTCCGAGGTCCAGGATGAAGTCCACGCACGACTGGAAGAGCTTAAGCAACAAGCGATGAATGAGCTGGAGCGGAACGTGGGGCCGAAAGCCAATGCAGCCGTACTCAAAGCCGAGAAAGCCCCGAAACGTACCGAGATGGACGAACTTTATGATTTTATCGTAGGAGGATCATAAATGAATAGACTCCCATGCCGCCGGGGCGGCACCAGCAGAAGGATGAAAATGCCTTTGTATGGTCGTTGCACCAGCCCTTCAATATTACCAGTCCATCAGGAAGGATTGGCATGGATGTCGTATACGAACGTTGTTGCGGCCTCGATGTGCACAAGAAGACGGTGGTCGCCTGTGTGCTGACGCCGGAGGCCAAGGAGATTCGCACGTTCTCCACGATGACGGAGGATCTCCTGGAGATGGTTGACTGGTTAGGACAACATGAATGCACGCATGTTGCTATGGAAAGCACAGCTTCATTCTGGAAGCCAATCTACAACCTTCTGGAGTCGGCGGACTGTCAAGTGCTTGTGGTGAACGCCAAGCACATGAAGAACGTTCCGGGCCGTAAGACCGATGTGAAGGATGCCGAATGGATCGCCGGATTGCTCCGCCACGGGCTGTTGCAAGCCAGTTACATCCCCAACCGTGAACAACGGGAACTACGAGAACTCATTCGCTACCGCCGAAGTCTCATTGACGAGCGGGCAAGAGAGGTGAATCGGGTTCAAAAGGTGTTGGAAGGTGCCAACATCAAGCTTTCTGCAGTGGCCAGCAATACACTTGGCAAATCTGGGCGGGCGATGTTGGAAGCAATGATCCACGGAGAAGAAGACCCGGAGGTATTGTCAGGGTTAGCCAAAGGCCGGATGAAGGCGAAGAAGGCCGATTTGCACAAGGCACTGAATGGGCTTATGGGCTCCCACCAACGAATGATGCTGGCAGCCCAATTACGTCACATCGATTACTTGGATGAAGAGATTGCCCGGCTGGATGAAGAAGTCAAGGAGCGCATGCTCCCTTTTGAAGAAGACCTGGAGCTAGTGGACACCATCCCCGGTGTCGGTCGACGAACAGCAGAACAAATTCTGGCTGAAATTGGGACAGACATGACCCAATTTCCGTCTGCTGCCCATTTATGCTCTTGGGCAGGACTGGCTCCAGGGAACAATGAAAGCGCCGGGAAACGAAAGTCGGGGAAAACACGCAAAGGGAATCAAAAACTCAGAGCAGCGCTGGTGGAAGCAGCACGCGCAGCGGCGAGAACGAAGCAGACTTATCTCTCTGCCCAGTACCATCGAATTGCAGCTCGAAGAGGCAAAAACCGTGCAGCAGTTGCAGTGGCCCACAGCATCTTAACCATCGTGTATTACGTGTTACAGCGACGTCAACCTTATATTGAACTCGGCCCAACATATTACGAAGCACGCAAGAAAGACGCAGTCGTAAAGCAGGCGATCCGGAAGTTGCAATCACTCGGGTTGGAGGTCACCGTAAAACCTGTTGCATAAATGATCTCCAGACATCACAGAGTTCCTTTTAAAACCCATCTTGTGGTGGGCTTATTTCAGTATGTCGTTTTACCCTGGTCATCGCTCAATTATTTTCAGGATAGGGAGTGTAAATTGTTACGGACGTAGTTTAGTGTCCAGCGATTGACGGGCTATTTTGTCCCACATCTGACGAATTCGCTGTCCATCTGAAAAATGAAGAAAAGGGGGCTCTTCGCTGGTTGAGATGGGTTGAACAAGTCAATCATGGAGGTATAAAAACCCATTGGCAAACCAGAGTTAGGGTCAATGCCTCCTTGTTGTCGGCTTGACATGACTTGTAGGATGCTAAGTTGGGCATCCGTCAAGAGCTTTCGCGGCATATCCTCCCGTTGGTCGGTATTCCACGCTCTCTTGACGTAACAGGAGGTTATCCAAATGTCCGATCCCGTTCTTGACTTGTTCAATCACTCTATTGGCGTTCAATCTCCCTGGCATGTTACTTCGGTTGAATTCAGCAAAGAGAATAAACGTCTTGACATCACGGTCGACTACAAAGATGGAACCAAGTTCCCATGCCCAAATTGCGGCAGTCAGAACACGGACATCTACGACCGCGACACTCGCTCATGGAGGCACCTCAATCACTTTGAGCACGACACATACATTCACGCCAAAGTGCCTCGAATCTGGTGCCATGATTGCTCGAAGGACAAGGGGGTGTACGGACCATCGAAGTGCCCTGGGCACGCAAACGCGGGCATTTCTCATACGGCTTCGAGGCATTCATCCTTCAACTGGTTCGCGAGATGCCCGTTCTGGCAGTTGCACGTCTAGTCGGGGAACATGATACCCGTATCTGGCGTATCGTTCGCCACTATGTGAATCAGGCTCGCGAATCACAAGACTTCTCAGATGTTCACCACATTGCGGTTGACGAAACCTCTACAGCTCGCGGTCATCACTACGTGACCGTTGTTGCAGATACAGAGCAAAGACGGGTAATCTTCGTCACGCATGGCAAAGACATGAGTACCCTTACGCGATTCGTCGATGATTTCACGCGACATGGCGGCGACCCAGATGAAATCGAAACTGTCTGCTCCGACATGTCTCCAGCATTTATTGCTGGTGTTCACAAATACTTTCCTGACGCTTCACTCACATTTGACAAGTTCCATGTTACGAAAGTAATCGGTGAAGCGGTGGACAAAGTACGCCGTGAAGAACAACGCACACAGCCCATGCTCAAACAATCCAGGTACATTTGGCTGAAGAATGAGCACAATTTGACAAGCAAGCAAAAAGAGCGATTACAGGAGCTTCGGCACTTAAATCTCAAGACGGCAAAGGCATACCAGATGATGCTGACATTCAAAGAGCTTTGGATACAGCCAAAGTCCCTTGCCAAGCCGTTTCTGGACAAGTGGTACTTCTGGGCCACGCATTCGCGGCTCAAACCAATGATTGACGCCGCTAAAACCATTCGCCGCCACCAAACTGGCATACTGTCTTGGTTTGATAGCAGAGTGAATAATGCCCTGATTGAAAGTATGAACAGTCTCATCCAAGCCATGAAACGAAGAGCGAAGGGTTATCGCAACGTCGAGAACTATATCTCTATGATTTACCTGTTGCTAGGCAAGTTGTCCTTCGCTTTACCCACCTAAAACAGCGAGGAGGCGAAAAGGGGAAGAAGACATCCTTCCCCGGATAAAGCTAGATTGTGATGGTCACTGTGTATCGCTTTCCTGAGATAAGGCCTAGCGGTACACCGTTCACAACGATGTACCAGGACCAAAATTCATCCCTATGGATGGTTCCTCTGATTGAGGTGGTTCCTAGGTGAATCTCTATGTCTTCCCCAGCACGCATGCTGTACCAGGCGTCTCTTCCTTCTACCACCCAGCGCCACAAGTCTTGGTCGTAGGCCATGGGGGCCTTACGAACCCTCATGACAACTCGCCCTGGATGACCCGTTCTACCATATGGTCGTCAATGATCTGTTGCCGGTTCTGTGCTCCGTACATAAGACAATGTGTGCATAGCTTGTTGACCAGACGTGGCGCACCACCAGAAAAACGGTGAATCTCGTCGACGGCTTTTTCACTAAAGATGCTGCGCTTTGCACCAGCGTAGGTCAGGTGCCGCTCCATGTATTGGCCAACGTCAGCACGGTCGTAGTGATGTAACTTGCACTGTAAGTCGATGCGTTGTCGGATGGCGGCGTAGGCCTGGAGATTGAGTCGTTCCCACAACTCGTTTTGTCCCACCAGGATAAGCGCCATTGGACTCTGTGCATCCATCTTGAAGTTCAAAAGGAAGCGTACCTCCTCCAACATCTCGCGGTCGAGTAGATGGCTTTCATCCACAACGACAACCGGGCGAACGTCATGAATCCCACGCATGAGCTCAATCTCTCGATGTAACTGACGCTTGGCGTCTCCACGGTAGAACTTCGCTTCACACCCGAGTTGTTCGAGCATGCCTTTGTAGAAATGTCTCGGCGTGAGCTTCGAGTCGGAAAGGTAGAGGATTTTAAACTTCGAATGCTCCAGTGCATCTGAGAATCTGCGGATGGTGGTAGTTTTTCCGGTACCACAATCTCCGGTTACCACTGCAAACCATTGCCGCTCAGCAGCATACTTCAACCTCCCTAAGATATCCTCCAAGCCCGGTGACATGTACAACTGGTTTGTCGGGATGTCTCTTGAGAATGGCGTATGCTCAAATTCGTAGAACGTCTCAAACATCTTGTTCTTCCCCCTTCCACACACTGTCGTAGCGGACGGCTGGGATGACGCGTTCCTGACGTTTTTCATGCTGATTCTCTGCAGCGCGAAGCAGTCGTGACGCTTCAGTTGGCGTGGTGCCAAGGTGGTCTGGCAACTTTGGGCGCGTACCTGTTCGTTCACCAATGGTCATCTCTCGAACTTTGTGGGATTTATGGCCGGTAGCTTCAATGGTCAACTCGGTCGTATCCGCAGGGTCGTAGATGACATCCACAGTGCTGCCGATAAAGGTGAGCCCCACTTCATATTTCTTGTTCATGAAACTGATACAGCCTGATTTGTCGACCTTTCGTGTTTCGACGTGCAAGAAGGCGTCTGCAATGACGTCTGCACTCGCGAAGTTTAGTGGTTTTCGGTCACTTCGGTAAGCCGTTTCAGGACTGACATTCTCGCCAAGTGCAGAGTGTGGTCGATGTTGATAACACTCACTGAGCCAAACCTGGAATTGTTCATTCAGGCGCTCGAGAGTCTGGGGCTTATCTAGTGCAACTTCATTCAGGAAGGAATCCACCGTACGATTAAACTTCTCAACTTTGCCCTTAGCCTCCGGGGAGTATGCTTTCGTGAAGACGAGGCGTGTCCCAAGCTTTGAGCATGTCCTGGCCATCCACTTAGAACGGTACTGCTTGCCGTTGTCAAAGTACACAGCTTCTGGAACGCCGTATTTCTGTACCGCCTGGCGGAAGCAGTCCGTGACAATGCTCTTGTCCAAGGTTGTGTAAAATGCTCCATGGAGAACAAAACGGGTAGTATCATCTAGCACGACGACAAGATAGACCTGCTGCTTCGCACCATTCGGACCGACAGGTAGATAGGGGCCGTATTTGATGTCGGATTGCCACAGCTGATTCCGGTGCCTCTTCTGAAAACGGCGTGATGCAGCGCCTGTTTCTGCGTACATTCGCATTTGTCGTGAACTGTAGCCACGAGCTGCAAGGTGCTCTTGAAGTGTGCTTCGCTTGAGTTGGCCGGGGGCTGCTTTTCCTTCCCATTCGAGTATCTCAATGATCTGGGAAACGCTCCGAGTCGGGACTTCTCTTCGTAGTAGGATGGCTTCTTCTAAGAGGTCCTGAGAGATGAAGGAAGGTGAGGATGTAGAACGTGGCTTTCCCTGAGGTTTGAGTCCTCCGAACCCTTCATTCCGATACTTTGCTAAATACCGACGTACCGTTCGTTCTGACAGACCTGTTTCTTTGCAGATCTGGGCCTTGAGCTCCCTGAGCTTTGCTGCATCCAGGCCTTCTGCAAGAAGTGGAGACAACAATTGAAACCTCTGCGCTGCGATTTCCTCCGCTTTTTTCCAATCTTTCACGGCTAACTCCTCCTCTATGGTAGGGCTAGCATGAATGTAGACGGACTCGGTGCGGACAAAAATGCAGAACGGGTCTGTACCCACAAATTTGCGTTTGTGATTGGCCGGACAATTTGACCCAGCCATTTGTCGACGTGGCCGACCCATTGTCCAAGTTGTTGGAGTGAGGACTGCGTGGAATTGGACGACTCCTTCACAGGGAACCCGTAACGATGAGCAAGCGCAGACAAGCAGCGTGTTGCGTAAACAGCCCAGACTTGAAACCAGCTTCGCCACCGATACAATGTGGACTCATCTGCCGCAACGGCAGGGTTTACTTCCTGCACTGCCTGTTCAATACTCGCCGCTTCGTGACGCTTGTAGGGCACCAGGATGTTGGGCAGCTCGTGATGAATCCTCTTACAATCCTTGCACTGCAACCTGCGAATGATGAGTTTCACCAATTCACCCGAACTCTGGACGTACCCTCTACGTCGGCTCCCGACCACCCCCAAGTGTCCTAAACAGCAGGGACAGGGGATGACTTCCGCACTCCTAACAAAAAACGCCGGGGGACTGCTCCTCCAGCAAAAAATCTGCTACAATAACCATATCCTTTTGGTAGGGCGTCTCTAGTGGTGCTGTTGGCTCAGTACCACGTTATATGAGGCGCCTTTTTCCATTCCTAAGATGCGGACATTATATCTACCCGGATTTCGACGGTTTTTTCATTTAACAGCCCGACAGGGCTGGAAATTCAATTAATAGGTAAATATGTTAACGATCACGATAGCATAGTGGTCCTGGATTGAACCTTTGGACACACTTTCCCCCTCCCCATAATGGACCGTCATTTTTGCCAGTTCAGCTTGGAAATCACTATGTCGCCACCTGAAGGACTTGGGTGGACAGGCGCTGTGCGAACTCGGGCAGACGAATTGTCCACTGACGTGCATGGTGAACCAAAATTCCGGGTAGAAGGAATAGTCTCCGCCGGAGCCGTCCAACTGTCCACTGACGCACTCCAGGTTGCAACGCTGCTTGTTTATATAACAGGAGCAGGTTGTATGCCAGCAGCTTCAGAGCTTCCAACGCTTTGTTGGTATTGAAATTCTGACTCGAGAATTGGTCAACGGCGAATCCATATTTGGCTTCTTTGATATGATTCTCAGCGTTGCCACGGTGGTTGTAGAAATGCCATATGTCCTCACCGTTCCAGTCAAACGTTGTGGCTATGGCCTCGTACTCCCAAAACCAATCCGCACATAGGACCTCCTGCGGGTCAATGTCCAATCGACGCACAATGACAACTCGCCGAGGTTTTTCCCAGGATGTTGCCTGGTACATAAGGGAGGCAACATCGCAGTGTTCTGTATCACTCTGGGTGATACAATGCCACGCTAGGTTGGGGGCCAGCTCTGCTAGTCGCTTCGTCCATTTCAGTTTGATCACGTAGTCTCGCCCGTCTTGTTCCAGTGTCTGAAACACCTTTTCACCGGTAAACCCTTTATCCATGCGGATGGCACGGATGTTTACACCTGTTGGCAACTGCTTTTTCATCGCCTCATAGAAGGCTGCAAACCCTTCTGCTGTGTGAGCGTCGCCGGAACGCAGTTCGTCATAGATGCAGCACCCCATCTGCGATTCAAACGCTAGCAAGGGATGAAAACTTGCCCTTCCATGATGATGCGGATTGAACCCTACAGCAGATTGTTCCTGGTTTCCAAACACCGTCTCCACTGAAGAATCTATGTCAACGACAATGTCATGTCCTTTGGGGAGTAGCGACTTAAGTACAAGGCGCTGTGCCGAGCGGATCGCCTCCATACCAACAGGGGAGCCTAGCCGCTTCAAGTCCTTGTACAGCAGCGTTGTATCTGGCAGCTTCGACAGATCCAGCTTGAGCATAAGAAGGGGATCATGCTCAATGTCCTCGAAGTGGAAAATTCGTTCCTGACCCAGCAATGTACCGAGGACGAACGTAAGAGCAACGTCATCCATTTGGAATTGAGCGTCTTTCCGTTTGCCAAGTTCCTCTGTGCAAAAATACTTATCCATACCGGTTTGGAGGACGAAATCGATGAGTCCTGCCGCCCCGCCAAATGCAGTGGCAGAATTGAGGTCGAAGTGAGTATGTATTTTACAGCTTTTCCGGCGGCGGTGTTTTCGTGTATGCTTATGTTGTTTCACCTTAAAGGTGCTCCTTTCGTGCTAGAGATGTGTTCTCGACAAACTCATCTTAGCCTTACGGGGAGCGCCTTTTCAATTATTCGGGTCAATTCAAAGAGGACAAAACCGTCGAAATCCGGGTTTATACAAAGTGTGTCTTGGGACTCCTTTGAAAGTCTGTATACACGGTTTCTAAACGGGTAGCTACACAACAGAATGTCTCATAAACGTGGAAGTGTTTTATCAAACTTAGTGGGGACAAGTGAGGGGATGTTCACCGGTTGTGGGCATATTACATAGACCTGAAATATTCATAGCGCGATCGTGAAGGACCTGTAAATGCAAGCGGTGCAAGGGCTATAAGGGGATTTAGCGATTCACTCAAAAAGTGACGTGAGCACATAGGAAAAAAGCCCAACCTTTGGTAGTGTTAAGGTGTCTAATCCAAACACATCAAAGGAGAGCTCTTCTATTGAAAAGCCTACAAGAGAATGTCATGAACTTCAACCCCAGGGTGAAAATGAATTTTGACGGCGGCGACTTGACCTCGGATGCTGGACTGCTCCTATACAAAGAATTCGATCACAAACTGGGCCTATCCGAAGCGGTAGAAGAACTGCTCGTGGTTCATGATTCGGTCTTTCATCGGGATCATCCAAATAGCGACGTGGTTCTTCAGAAACTGTATCAGCACATAGCTGGCTACCATACAGACGATCACGCAGATGATTTAGCTGTAGAGCCATTGCTAACTATGCTGCTGGGAAAGGAAAGCTTGGCCTCACAACCTACTTTGTCTCGTTTCAACGATAAAGCGGATATTGCGACTGCCAAATCTCTGGAGTGTGTGAATGAAACGTTGCAGCGTCGCGTGTACGCTATAAAACCCCAGAACCAATTCGTTTTTGATTTGGATTCCTCCAGCTTTGCTGCCTACGGAAAACAGCATGGAGCGAATTTCAATTACCACTACCAGCAACATGGATTTCATCCGTTGTTTTGCTTTGACGGTCTGACCGGTGATTGTCTGCGAGCAGAGCTTCGTGCAGGCAACGTAGTCAAGTCGTCCGGTTTGTGGGACCAATTCTGAATCGATACGGTAGGCTGAACCCGGATAGCCTCATCGTCATTCGTGGCGATAGTGGGTTTGCCGTTCCAGGGCTGTTTGAGTTGGCGGAAACCAAGGGTCATAAATACGCCATCCGCCTCAAGTCAAACGCACGGCTACAGTCCATTGCGCAGGTCATGGCGGATCCATTACTAAACGCTGAAAGATTACACAAACGACAAGTCCATTACAGGGAATTCATGTATCAAACACCAGTTGGGAACATGCCCGCCGGGTGGTCGTGAAGATGGAACGTCCGGCTGGTGAACTTCGGCATCCATGGTGTCTTATATCATGAGTAAGAAGTTTGTGGAAGGCATGCCTTTGTACCGACAGGAGCAGCAATTCATCCGACAGGACATATCGCTTTCTCGTCAGACGCTGGCGAATTGGGTGGTAGTCGGAGCTACGCGTTGGCTGAGCCTCATATTCGACAGGCTTCATGAGGAATTGCTTGCCCGACATTATTTACATGCAGATGAGACAACACTGCAGGTACTACACGAACCCGGACGGGCGGCCAATTCGAAATCGTATATGTGGCTGTACCGAAGTGGACGTGATGGACCGCCGATTGTGCTGTATGACTATCAAGAGAGTCGGTCGAAGGAGCATCCGAAGACGTTCCTCCGAGGGTTCAAGGGGTACCTGCATGTAGACGGATATGCCGGATACCACGACGTGGAGAACGCGACACTGGTCGGGTGCTGGTCTCATGCGCGGCGCGGTTTCAATGACGCCCTTCAATCGCTGCCGAGCGCCGAACAGAAAAAACTTCGGCTGCACGGACTGGGCTTCAATATTGCAATGAGTTATTCAAGATTGAACGTGGGTTGAAGGACGCCACACCGGAAGAACGTCGAGCAGGCCGAGAAAAGCAAAGTCGACCCGTGCTCGATGCTTTTTCAGCATGGTTGCATGAGCAGAGTCCACTTGTGCTGCCAAAGAGTGTTTTAGGCAAAGCCATTACGTATTGCATGAACCAATGGAGCAAACTCATTGTGTTTCTAGAAGACGGGAACCTGGAACTGGATAACAACCGGAGTGAGCGGTCTATCAAGCCTTTTGTGATCGGCCGCAAGGCGTGGATGTTCAGTAATACACCACGTGGTGCGAGAGCAAGTGCCATTACTTATAGTTTGGTAGAGACGGCGAAAGAGAATGGTTTAGATCCGCGCCTATATCTGGAGTATCTGTTTGAGCGGCTACCAAACATCCAAATGGATGACGAGCATGTCGTAGACGCTTTGCTGCCGTGGTCCGAAGAGTTGCCAGAGGAGATACGAAAACGAAAGACAAGAGCATAGAAGATCAACATCCCCGCCAGCGACGCTGCGGGGATTCATTATATCCGATTATGAACAAACGTGGTTCGTGCACAAGGTGTGCCGGGTTTGACGTTCACTACCTATAAATTATGCCTTGGACCGCCATTGATTGATCGCGACCATGACAACAATAACGATACCTTGACTAATGAGTTGACCTGCGGAAGACACGTTGAGAGCCGTAAGTAGACTTTGCAGGAATTCCATGATGAGCACGCCTGCAAATGTTCCGGAAAGACCGCCGCGACCTCCCGTGAATGCTGCCCCACCGATGACCGCTGCGGCAACGGAGTTTAGCGTGTAAGGATCCCCCACCCCAATAGATGCCACCCCGATGTATGCAGAAATTAGGAATCCAGACAAGGAAGCAAGTACTGAGCTCAACACGTAACCGCCGATAATGATGTAATTCGTGGGTATGCCAGAGAGCCATGCCGTACGGTCATTCCCGCCAGTGGCATACAAGCGTCTGCCAAACGATGTACGGTATAGGAGGAATGCAGCGATAATCCAAATGAGAATCCAGATGACAACAGCCCATGGTAATATGTTGACAAACCAACCATTTGACATCCAGCGAAAACCAGAAGCGATATTCCCGATCGGCGAGCCTTTGGTATAGACGTAATAAATTCCCTCCACGATAGAACCCATAGCCAACGTAGCCAAAAATGGGGGGATTTTTAGTTTCGTGACCGCGACTCCGTTGATGATCCCGATAGCAATTGCCACTACTAGTGCAAAGATCACGGCAATGCCCATGCGACCATTCTGTCCCACCATCACACCAGCCAAAATTACGTTCGTAAGGGTAATTACTGAACCAACCGACAAATCGATACCCGCCAGTAGCAAAACAATGGTCTGTCCAATCGCCACCACACCAAGTGGTGCAGCCTGCAGGGCGACGTCCATAAGGTGGGTCCCAGTAAAACTCTGAGGTGAAGCGATTGCGTAAACGATGAGAAATGCCACCAACAGTGCGTACACACCTAGCACACTATTGCTTTTGTTTGATTTTTTCAGAAAAGATGGTGTAAGTGAGGCAGTTCGCAACTTCTTCAGCTCCTTCCTCTACGCGCACGCAGTTGATAGAGTAACAATGCCGTTACGAGGATGACACCTTTAACAATATACTGATAGAAACTTGGAACGTTCCACATGTTCAGGATGTTACCAATGATTGAGATCAAGACTACGCCAGCGAAGCTACCAATGGCCGTTCCAACACCGCCAAAAAGAGAGGTTCCGCCCACTATGACGGCCGTAATCGAATCGAGAGAGAATGTGTCGCCAATGACCGGATCGCCAGAGTAGATATTCGCTGCAAGCAGTAATCCACCTAGTGCTCCCATCAATGAACATACTACATACCCGAGAATCTGTGTTCGGTTTACTGGGATACCTGCCTTACGAGCTGAGGATACGTCCCCCTTGTCGCCGCCCACCGCGTACGTGTAACGTCCAAACTTCGTCTTTTGGAAGACAAAGGTGAACAAAGCATAGAGTAGGATCGTAAGTATGAGCATCACTGTAATGTTTCCGAAATCGGAAGTGAGTGCACCCGCAAAGCCACTATTAACGGCTCCACCCGGCGAAGGCATCAAATACAATGCCACACCTTTTACGATGACCTCGGTACCGAGTGTCATGATAAGCGGCGGTACCCGAAAATATACGATGCCAACGCCGTTCAGCAGCCCGACTAAAATTCCCACCGCGCAGACGAGAACAACAGCGATAATCATTGCGGTAACGTTGTTCCCGGAATATAAAGCCATGAGGACTGTTGACAAACTCACAACTGAGCCGATGGATAGGTCGATGCCGGCTTGCAAAATTACTATCGTTTGACCAATTGCGACGAATGCAAGCGGAGCAAGCTGAGTGGTGATGTCCGCGAAGTTCTGTCCACTGCGAAAAGATGATGAAAAAATTGATGTCACAAGCACGAGAACCGCGAGCAGAATGTAGGCCGGTATGGAACGTCGGGCTTGCATCCAGGATGATCCGAACATTACATTTCCACTCCTTTCGCAGCGGTTGTAGCGAGACTCATTACCTGTTCTTCTGTAGCTGTTTCTCCATTTAAATGACCGGTGATTCTTCCTTCGTACATCACATATATCCGGTCTGACATTCCGATTAACTCCATCATGTCACTCGAGATCATCAGAATTCCGACGCCTTCATTGGCTAACTTGCGTAATAACTGGTAGATCTCAACCTTGGACTGAATGTCTACACCACGAGTTGGCTCATGGAGTACAAGGATTCTTGGGTTGTTTCGCAACCACTTGGAGAAAATAACCTTCTGTTGGTTTCCGCCGCTGAGTGATGTGATGAGGTTCTCCATCGAGTGGACTTTGATGGAGAAGCTTTCAATTGCTTGCGTGACTTGTTGCCGTTCACGACGCTTTTGTAACACACCGCGAGAGGCAATCTGCGGTAACGTCGAGAGAACCATGTTTTCTCGCACGGACAGCGGTGGTACAATTCCTTCCTGACGACGATTATCTGGAATGTAAACGACACCGCATCGAAGGGCTTGGCGTGGGCTCTTGACACGAACCACTTTGCCCTCGACAACCATCGTTCCATTGGAGAATGGATTGACTCCAAAAATAGCCCGGGCCAAATCTCGTTGCCCCTGTCCCTCAAGTCCACCAAGTCCAACGATGTGTCCTTTCGGAACGGACAAGGATGCCGAATGAACTTTTCCCGGAACAGAGACATTTTTCAGTTCGAGCATCGATTCTTCTTGGCCGGTTATGTGGACGCGAGGTGGGAATGTCTGTGTAATATCGCGCCCGACCATTAGCTGAACTAGGTGATCTCGGTTGAGTTCAATCGTTGGTTTTTCCGTGACAAGGACTCCGTCCTTGAGAACAACAACGCGATCGGAAATATCTAAAATTTCGTCCAAACGGTGGGATATAAAAATGATACTAACGCCCCGCTCTCTGAGCGTGTTAATCATTTTGATAAGCAAAGTCACTTCTGATTTCGGCAAACTCGAGGTCGGTTCGTCCAGAATCAAGAGCTTAGGTTTACGTGACCAAGCCTTAGCGATTTCGATCATTTGTTGTTGCGCGGGAGACAACGATGAAACCACTAATTGTACATCTAGATCAAACGAGATATCGGTTAGGATTTCTTTGGCCAGTTCTACGGTCCTACGATTATTCAGGAATCCAAGTTTCCCTTTGGGTTCGTATCCGAGAAAAATATTTTCCGCGATGGTCAGATGCGGTAATAGGCTGAGTTCTTGGTGGACAATGTAAATGCCACGTTGCATTGCATCGTCGGGATTACGAAACTTCACATTCTCTCCTAACCAGAAGAGGTCACCACTTGAGGGAGAAAGTACACCGGAAATAATGTTCATCAGTGTACTTTTACCCGCTCCATTTTCCCCACACAGCGCTAGTACACTACCGGGCTTACAAACCAAGTTAATATCCTTCAGTACCACGTTCCCGGAGAACTCTTTGGTAATGTGGTGAGCTTCAAGAACCGGCTTCATCGAGTTCAAAAGGAGTTCACCCCCGAAACGGAGTGCCGCCTAGTGGCGGCATCCGCGGATATTATTTAGAGAACAGTTGTTGCAACTCAGAATTGGAGAGTTTGGTATTATCGTACATGCTGTCGGACATATTCGGCTTCACATACTTGGATAGGTCAGAGTTCGTAATAGTAGGTGGCTGTAGCACATTGTCCTTTTTATAGGGCTTCCCATCGAGGATATCCAGCGTCGTATCCAACGCGTCTGCGGACAGCCAGGTTGGCTTACTTACACCGATAGCTTGGAATCCTTGTGGCTCCAACTTTGCCCACATTTTAAGGAATCCATTGTTATCTTCACCGGTCATTGGAACGAGTGGTCGATGAGCTGCTTGGAATGCTTCGATGGCTCCCATGGTCATCGAACCGCCTTGCGACCAAACACCATCAATTTTTTCTGGGTGAGCCGCTAGCATGTTGCTGACAGCTGTCTTACCCGTCGCATAATCCCAGTTGGCATTGGCCGAGGCAATGACATGAATGCCTGGGTAGCTTTTGAAAACGGACTCGGCACCGTTCCAGCGATCCTGGGACACCGAGATACCAGCCATACCGTTCAAGACAATGATATTACCCTTTCCATTCAATTGTTTGACTAGCCACTCTGCACCAACCTTACCGAAGTCTGTGTCATCAACAGTCACCAAACTGTCGTAGTCAGGGGAGTTAATAGTAGCAGCAAGGAGGACGACCACAATGCCTTTTTGACGTGCTTCTTTTAGGACAGGAATCAATGCGGTTGGAGAGTTAGGTGTGACAATAATGGCGTCAACGTGCTTCGCGATGAGAGACTTAATGTTTGAAATCTGTGTGTTGATATCCCCATTCGACTCTGTGTAGTCTACTTGCTTGATTTCACTTTTGTGCTTAGCGGCTTCAGCCTTGAATTCATCAGCTAACTGTACGGACCAGCTGTTACCTGCGAAGTAGATATCATAGCCAATGGTATAAGGTCCTTTTTTAGCTGCCGGCTTTGAGGATGACCCTGCGGATGCAGCAGTGCCGTTCGATGTTGATCCGCACCCGCTCAGAATAAATGTTGTTGCGAGCACGCCTAGAACACCCGCCATGATCTTTTTGGAATGCATGCCTTTTGTCCCCCTCGTATTCGTTTTCATACAGCGCTTTCAATCACGGTTGAATAGTAGCACGCATAACTTGACTAGTCAACTAGTCATGTGTTTCTATCATACTAGGGTCGTTGCTCACCCTAGACCATCGCGAAGGAGTAATCATACATGAGTTTTGTTCGTACGGTACTTGGCGACATTTCTCCAATAGAATTAGGAAAAACGCTTACACACGAGCATATCATCGCAAGTCCACCGAAGAAATTCGCAGATAAAGATCCGGATTTGGTACTTGATTCATTGGAGAAAATTATTGCCGAAGTAGTAGATTTTCGGAACACAGGCGGCAAGAGCATCGTAGACGCTACGGCCATTGACTACGGCCGCAACATTGAAGCGGTGGTTGAAGTGGCGCGTGCTACTGGCGTTAACCTGATTGCAACCGCCGGCTTCAATAAAGGGTTGTTTTTTGATCAATGGGTGTACGATGCAAGCCAGAATGAGTTGACGGAGCGTGTCATTCGAGAAGTCGAAGAAGGCATCGATGGAACTAAATACAAAGCCGGTCAAGTCAAGTTCGGCACGATGTACAACTCTATTTGGCCTGTCGAAGAGAAAGTACTGAAGGCGGTTGCCGAAGCGCAAAAACAGACTAAAGCTCCCATGTTCTCGCATACCGAAGCAGGAACCATGGCCTTGGAGCAAATTGAAATGGTCGAGCGCCAAGGTGTGAACTTGGAACATTGGACCGTCGGACACCTGGATAGGAATCCAGACCTTTGGTACCACCTCCAAATCGCAAAAAAGGGCGTTTATCTCAGTTTCGATCAAGTCAGCAAGATTAAATATCACACCGATCAGGCGCGCATTGACGTTATGATCGAGCTAATTAAGAGGGGATATCAACGGAAGATTCTGCTGTCCGGAGATATGGCCCGTAAATCGTATCTCACTCAGTATGGTGGCGGACCTGGATTCACGTACATCCCAACGCGCTTCGTTCCCCGTTTGGTGGACGAACTTGGAAATCACGGGTTCAGCGATGAGAAAATTGATCAAATTATTGAAGATTTAACTGTTAACAATCCTCGCGAATTTCTCACGTTTAAGAAGTAAGGAGATGATCGCCCATGTCTAAGGTTTTAGAATGGGGAAATCTGACGTGGCCGGAGTTTGTGAAGGCTCGTAAAACGACAAACATAGCGGTTCTGCCGATCGGAGCAATTGAGGAACATGGACCGCATCTGCCGCTCAATACGGACAATGTCGCTGCTGATGCATTTGCTCGATTGGTATGTGGGCAGACCGGGGCATTTCTTCTACCGACCATGCCGCTGGGTCAGGTATGGTCGTTAAAGCGGTTCCCAGGATCGCTGACCATTTCTAATGACACGTTGAAGGCCATCATTCGTGATTTATCTGAGAGTCTACAAATGCAAGCAATAAAAGGCCTTATTCTAATTAGCGGTCATCTCGGCAATATGGCGGCTCTAAAAGAGGCTGCGCGAGAAGTGCAAGAAAGCCTGCAATTTCCCGTTATGTACTTATTTTATCCAAGCTTAAATGAAGCCTCCAAAGGCGTGATGGAGGCTCCAACCAGCCATCCATCTATTGTCCATGCCGATGAACTAGAAACGTCCATCTTGCTCTCCCTGAGACCGGACGTTGTGAAAATGGACAGGGCAGTCAGAGAGTATCCGGATTATCCAGCCGATTTTGATGTCGTTCCAACCTTTTGGGACGAGGTGAACGAATCCGGGGTATTTGGCGACGCCACTATGGCATCGAAGGAAAAGGGAGACGCCATAATGAGGCGAGTTGTCGACAAGGCGGTCGAACTCGTCGAGCATTTCAAGAAAGCGGTGAATCAAACTAATGACTAAACCATCACTCCCTATCGAATGGATTCATGGCCGGATTGCCGTCAGCTTCCTTGTAAAAGACGCACAGAATGCCAAAGAGGTTTGGGAGGCGTCTGAAGGGACCGCATTCGTTACTTTATCCGCAACCAATTACGTTGATCTAGAGCAGATGCAAGAAGATATCGCAACTGTTCGCGAGGTGGCTCCCGCAGTCAGTTTGGCTCTCGGTGGCGGGGCAAACCCCGCAAACTGGGATAGAGTGTTCGGGGCAGGCAAGATGGGCGCAAATCACCTCAACCAACCGTTTCCCACTTCTGGATACACCAAAGGTGTCTACTCTCAACTGTGGGTGAATGCTGCTGTAGAACCCACCGGCCAACCCGGCGTGGTGAAAGCTCCTTGGCTTTCTGGGCACGATTTCACACTGTCGGTTGATTCTGTGGTTAGTACGCTTAAAGCGACTGGTGTGGACGCAGTGAAACTACATCCAATTAAGGGTGAAATCGTGATGGAAGAACTAAACGTCCTAGCTAAAGCAGCTGGATCTGCGGGAATCCTAGGATTTGAACCAGCCGGTGGAGTAAAATTGGAGAACGTAGTACACATTGTTCAAACTATCTTGAGCGCTAATGTGGAGCTCGTCATTCCTCATATTTTTAGTGATGCGATTGACAAGGAATCAGGCAAGACTCGGCCGGACTACGTTGCCCAAGTTGTTCGTACGCTGCGGGAACAGGTGAGAGTTTAGCATAAAGGAGAAATCGGATGAGTGTGATACAAAGAAGCACTAGGGAGCCCTTGTATCTACAAATTAAGAGAGTGCTCATTTCACGGATCGCACATATGAAAGAAAATGAGCTCTTCCCTTCTGAACACGACCTCGCCGCAGAGTTTGAGGTGAGTCGCGGCACAGTGAAACAGGCGATTGTGGAATTGGTCAACGAAGGGTATGTCTACCGTATTCAGGGAAAAGGGACATTTGTATCGCCTCCTCGAATTATCCGTGGGTCTGATGGTCTTCCGAGCTTTACGGATGACATTCGGCGGAAGGGATATGTCCCCGTAAGCACTGTGCGATTTATTGGGTTGGAGCTGCCTCCAGCAAGTATCCAAGATAAGTTAAATGTTCCCAATAGCCAACCCGTTTGGCGGATAGAGCGAGTCGTTACAGCGGACGGGGTTCCTGTGGCACTCGTCACATCTTACCTTCGTTCTGACATTTACCCAAGTCTCGACCAACACGAGGTAATCAATAACTCATTATATCAGACCCTTGCCGAGCACTACGGCAGAGTACCAAGCTATGCCAAGGATACGTATCAAGCACAGGTGGCATCTACAACACTAGCGCATGTGTTATCGCTTCATGCAGGAGATGCAGTACTGTATTCTGAGCGTCTTGCGTTTCTTGACACGGGACTACTGGTGGAGCACGTACAGAGCTATATGCGTGGTGATCGATTTATTGTACAAGTACAATTCCCGCAAGAAGGTGACGCAGATGAAAGCGCTGTTGGGATTAGACCTCGGGACGTCCGCCGCTAAGTGCCTGGTAATGGACTTGCAGGGAAAGGTACTTGGAGTTGCAAGTACTGCCTATCCCACCTATACGCCTCAGCCGGGATGGGTGGAGCAAAAGCCAATCGATTGGTGGCACGCATGCGTTAATTCCGTTCGAGCCTGTCTCCGGGAAATCCCGAGTACCGTTTCGATTGAGGGTATTGCACTATCTGGACATATGAGCGCACTTTGTATGGTGGACAGTGAGGGCAACGCATTACTCCCAAGTATCACCCTCTCCGATACGCGCTCCGAGACCCAGACCTCATGGCTCGGGGCAAATTATCGTGACAAGTTGGTAGGTGTCTCTGGGAATGTTCCTATCGATGCGCTGCTGTTACCAAAACTGCTTTGGGTGAAGGAAACCTTGCCTGAGGTGCTCGCCACAACTCATCGATTGCTCTTCCCCAAAGACTATTTACTTTATCGGTTAACAGGTCGATTTGTAACAGAGCCAACTGACGCAGGAAACAGTATGGTGTATGACGTACAGCGAGGAAAATGGGATGACGATTTGATAAGGCAGTTTGGTCTACCGACCTCCGTGTTTCCTGATGTCGTAGACACTACGGAGCAAGTGGGGGACCTACTTCCAGAGGCGGCATCCGTTCTTGGCCTCCAGCCGGGTGTGCCCGTCGTAGCTGGCGGCGCTGATATGGCTTGCAGTGCTTTGGGGACAGGTGCTGTATCGCCAGGTGTAGTATCGATCACTATCGGCACAGCAGCCCAAGTACTTACCACCGTTCCTGCCATTCATCGCGACGGCATTGGAAAGATTACTTTTCACCGCCATGCATTGCCGCAAAGCTTTTACGCCCTCGGCTCCATTTTTACTGGTGGTCTTGCTATGAACTGGTTGTCCTCTGTGTTGTTTGATCGGTCGAGCGGTAGCTACCAGGTAAACGACATTGTAAAACTTGGTGAACTGGCCTCGACTGTGGCTGCAAAGGACTCGGCCCTCATGTTCCTACCGTTCCTGGTCGGTCGCGGTAGTCCGAAGTTCTCGGCGGACGCGCGTGCGTGTTTCATCGGTTTGTCCGCGCATACTCGGCAGGGTGCGCTCGCTCGAGCAGTAATGGAGGGTGTGTCATTCAACATTCTTGAATGTCTGGACGTTTTTGCGCAGATGGGCAATCCGATAACTCGAGTTCACATGGGTGGCGGTGGTTCGAAACTGGCGGTTTGGCGGTCAATTCTAGCGGATGTATTAGGAATCGAGATTCACTTAATGGAAACCAGAGATGCTTCGGCGATTGGCGCAGCAATCATTGCCGGGGTAGGTATTGGCGCGTATCCGGATGTCGCTACCGCAGCTAACACGCTGGTCCACACGGGTGAAGTCGTTGTACCATCTTTGTCCCAGACAGCCATTTATAATAAAAAGTATCAAACTTATCGGAAATTGATTGAATCCATCTCGCCGTTGTTTAGCGAAATTGCGAACTCTTGAGGAGGTCAGTGCATGATCCGTTCGATGTGGACATATCCGTGGGATGTACTCGATATCGGTAAAGAACGAGTGTACGGCGATCTATTCGATATCGCGAAACTGAACTCAATCAGTTTGGCGATGTCCTACCATGCGGGTCGGTTTGTCCAACCTCGCAGCCCCAAACGGAAAGTGTACTTCCCTGAAGACGGTACTTTATACTTTCACGTCACTCCGGAATTGTACGAAGGTCAGTTGATTCAGCCTAGAACGGTTTCATATGTCGACGAATGCGACGCCCTCATTCGCCAATTGTCGAATGACAGGAGAGAGAAAGGCTTTCGACTCTCCTCTTGGTTCGTGTGTTTGCACAATACCCGAATTGGTATGGAGTATCCAGAAGTAACTGTCGTGAATGCGTTCGGCGATCACTATTACTACAATCAATGCCCAAGTAACCCCGCCACACGTACTTATATAACAACAGTTTTGAAGGACCTCACTACGAACTACGAGATTGATGCGGTCGAACTGGAATCTCTCAGCTTTATGGGCTTCCCACATGAGTTCCATCACGAGAAGGATGGTATTGGTCTAAACGACTACGAGCAGTTTCTATTGTCGCTTTGCTTCTGTAATTCTTGCAGGGAGCGCGCGGAACAAGAAGGCGTGCAGTTTGAAGCCGTTCGCAAGTACGTCCAAGATGAATTGTTGGTCACATTCGAGCGGGATATTCCACAGCCGATTGACCCGGAGTTCTATTCCAAGGGTATGAACTTCTTTCAAGATAACGAACCGTTCTACAAATTCTTGAAGTGGCGGAACGGCGTTGTCACCTCTCTGACCCGTGAAGTCCGCGAAGCTGTTCATCCGCGCACCGATGTGATCTTCTTAAGTCTAGTAACCGATACTGCGTGGACCATCGGTGTGGACGTGAATGAGATATCCAAGGTGTGCGACGCAGTGTTGGTATGCTGTTATGATACGGACGCACGTCAAGTGGGGATCGATACCAAGACATCCCGTGACACCGTTGAGTCGAGCACACCGCTGCTCACCGGTTTTCGAGTCTTTTATCCGGAAGTTCATTCGAAAGATGAGCTCATTGACAAAATTCGTAAAACAATCGAAAACGGTACAAACGGCATCAATTTCTACAATTACGGCTTGATTCCAGAAAGCCGTCTGAAATGGATTGGCGCAACCTTTGAAGTCGATTGACGTCCCATTGTGTGTTGTCACGAGGCTAATGTCTCTCCACAGTAAGGCGTACTAGGAGAGTCTCTCATCGGAGGGGCAGAAACACTGTAAGCGTTGTCCCGTGTTAAGGTTGTGGTTTTGTCCTGACACGAATCACCTCAACCAAATATAAAAAGGAGTTTTCACCGAATATGTGAAGCCCCTTTTTATATCTGCACGAAGTAGTTCGGAGAGAGCACGCCTGGATCCCGTCCCCGCGAACAGAGGTTCCAAGCACAGAGTACAACATTCGTTTTATCTAAAAACCGGCCTCCGCGGGGGAAGGGTCTGTACACCACACTTTACGGCACATTGCCTCACATCGTCACTGATGTCGCGGTCAGACACCAGGAAATCGAAGGCGGATAATGGCGCGATCGTGGCGAAGGAGACCCGACCAAATTTGGTAGAATCGGCAACGAGGGCGGATTGCAAACTGTGCTCGATCATCGCCTGTTTCACCATAATGTTTGCTATCCTTGTTCCCATCGCACCATCTTTCACAGTGACGGCATCGCAGCCGACGAACGCTAGATCTGCGTGAAGTGCACGGATCATATGAACAGAAAATTCTCCTCCGACACTTGCGGTAGAGCGATCGACCATACCGCCACAAAAATAGACATGAAATCGCTCCTCTTGGCGGAGGAGATCGGCAATGTGAAGATCGGTTGTACATACCGTGAGTTCCTTCTGTACATGAGTGCACATGATTTTCGCGATTTCATACGTAGTACTCCCAGCATCTAAAAACAAGGAACTGCATGAACGAAGCAGCGATAGGCTGGTCTCCGCTATCTGAAGCTTCTTGTCCACGTTCATGACGGACTTCTTGTCTATTGGCTGAGGACCCCATAATTGTTCGGATATCACCGCCCCCCGTGAACTCTGCGTGCCTTGCCTTCTTGCTCAAGCAACTCTAAATCCCGTCGGATGGTCATAACAGACACACGAAACCGGTTGGCCAGGTCATGCAACTGTACCTGACCCTGCGAGTGCAGAATTCGAAAGATCTCTTTTCGACGTTGAACGGACAGCATCGGCGAGGGTCACCTCAATCAGACTTTTCAGACTTGACAGAATTATAATCCTATCTAAAATGAACATATAAGAACATTAATGAACAAATTGTAACATCAACGAGATGACTTCGACTACTTGTTTCTTGGTGGACGACTTCAGGAGAGTAGGTGCACGTGTTGCGCATAACTATCCTCGCAGATGATCTCACGGGCGCCAATGCCGTGGCAGCACTCCTGAAACATGAAGGGTTTCAGGCGACGGTTCATCTAGGTCCCCATACATACCCGCAGGAGGGCAACCGGGACCGGGAAAGTCCCCATTTGGTTCAGGTGTGGAACGTTGGAACACGAAACATCCCTCGGGAAAGTGTGAGCGATCGACTGGTGGATTTCATTCATCTTCTCAACATTCCGGTATATACCGGAGAGGACCTGGTTGGATTGCGAATCGATAGTACCTTGAGAGGGTCCATAGCGAAGACCATCGATTTTCTTTTGCAACGTCGGACCGATGTATTTGCTCTCGTTGTACCGGCTTTTCCAGCATCCGGGAGGACGACTGAAAACACCATCCATTTTGTCGACGGTGTCCCTGTTCATGAAACGTATGTCGGACACGATCCGTTTTCACCCGTCTCTTCGCCGGACCTCAGGGCGGTCATTGGTGATCCTAGCGGACATACGTATGATTGCCTCTCGATCAGAGACATTCGCGGTGGCGTGGCTCAGGTTCAAGATATCTTGACAAGCATTCATGGGGAGGGTGTCAGGATGGTCTTGTGCGATGCGGTGACTGATGACGACATTGACACGCTGGCGAGGGCTGCGACACGGTTCGCAGCGAAGCACCCGGCTGTCTCGCTTTGCCCAGTCGATCCCGGCCCGTTTACAGCAGCCCTTGCAAAGCAACTTGTTTCAAGACTGCAAGGCGAGCGGTTGACCATCCCTAGTATTATCTCTGACGCGAATGGGGCGGCCACGTCTCGCGAAGGTTTCGTTCTCCCCGATTCACCTGTCATCCTCGGTATCTCGGCAAGTATTATGCACAACGCCAAGAAGCAAATGGACTTTCTCGAACGCGATCCGTACGTGCACATGTACCATTACCGCGGCGAATCAGCCGATGAGGTCATTCGTGGTCTCGTTCAGCGATGCCCGAAATCGAAAACCACAGCTGAGACAGATTGGAACAGACCTTTCAAGTCCACTATTTTTCTGAGGACCGACACGTGGCAATTGCCGACGGAGGAAGCCAATACCGTTGTCCAGCATTTACCGCAAGTGGTTAGTCGCATCTTGGGGGAGTACCCCAGCATTTCTGGGATTTACTTATCAGGAGGCGAAGCTGCAGCCTCCATACTGACTGCACTCGGTGTGACTCGCCTGTCACTCGAGGAGGAGTTGGCTCCACTAACGACGCTGAGCCGTCCGGAAAACGGTTTCTTGATGGGTCGATGGGTCGTAACCAAAGGTGGTTCCATTGGCGATGAAGTTGCTGTTTCTCGGATGGCAGCGAAAATGATGAGCACCATCCTCCGTCATTAGCGTTTTTACCTGCTTAATGCGCCGTCGAGAGGCAACAAAGACAAGGAGTGTTTTGTATGCAACGACCTGTTTTAGCTTTGACTATGGGAGACCCGGCCGGGATCGGACCCGAAATCACTGTGAAGGCAATGCTTGATCAAGAAGTGCACAATATGTCACGCTCCTTCGTTATCGGCGACGTGAGCGTCGTCGAAGACGCACTGAGCTTCTCGGGCCTGACTGCGAACGTACACAAAATCTCTTCTCCGGCCGAAGCCAATTACGAGTACGGCACCATTGATGTGCTCGATCTCGATGCCATTCACGCACACGACGTGGCGTATGGGGAAGTACAAGAATCCTGCGGGCGGGCGGCGTTCGCCTACATTCAAAAGTCCATCCAACTGGCCATGGACGGGGCGATTGATGCCGTTGTCACCGCACCGATTAATAAGGAATCTTTGAAGGCTGCGAATGTACCATATATCGGTCACACGGAGATGTTTGCGGATATGACCGGTGCAAATGAAGAGATGACCATGTTTTCCATTCTGAATTTGAAAATTTTCTTTCTCACGAGACACGTGTCCCTTGCAGAAGCCTGTCGTCTCATTACCCAGGAGAGGGTGTCTGCCGGCATTGATAAATGTGTGAGCGCGCTCAAGCAACTCGGTTTCGAAAATCCTCGTCTGGCAGTAGCAGGCCTCAACCCACACGCTGGGGAGCACGGATTGTTCGGCCATGAGGAGATGGAAGAGATCGTTCCAGCTGTGGAGATGGCAGTCGCACGCGGACTCAACGTTACAGGGCCGGTCCCAGCCGATTCTGTGTTCCACATGGCGCGTATGGGACGATTTGACGCAGTGCTCTCACTTTACCATGATCAGGGCCACATCGCCGCCAAAATGATGGACTTCGAGCGTACGGTAAGTGTCACGCTTGGTCTGCCTATCTTGCGCACAAGTGTCGATCACGGCACCGCATTTGACATTGCCGGTCAGGGAAAGGCGAGTGCGGTAAGCATGATTGAGGCGGTTCGGGTGGGCGCTGAGTATGCCAGATCCGGTGTTAAACTTGCCTAACGAGGCAGATCGAGGTTGAAATTTCCGCGCGGCTCTCTGCTTACGCAGGCATGATGCCGCGCGGGTGATCCTACACACTGATTTTGAAAGCGCTACCAAACATGATGACCGATAGTGGGGTGAATCGTTTCTCATCTTTGCGACGTTGTCCAGTTGGAAACGTAGATCTCTGAATATTATATCGTTTTTGATTCCTGGGGGTGGAATACCAATGTCAAAAGTCCCGGCCAAGCGGTGGCAGTACATCATTCCGGTGGCTGCCATCATGTACATGCTTGCCTACATGGATCGGATCAACGTGTCGATGATTTTGCCCTATGTCGGTGGAAACTTCCACCTGACTAGCGCTGCAACCGGTTTTGCTTCAGGCATATTTTTCTTTGGATATATGGTTTTGCAGATCCCGGGTGGGTATTTAGCAAGTAGGTGGAGTGCGAAACGAGTGGTATTTATCCTGATGATGCTGTGGGGCATCTCTGCGATGGCAACAGCACTCGTTCAAAGCACGACGGAACTGTACGTCATGCGTTTCGTCCTCGGTATCTTTGAGGGTGGCGTTTGGCCGGCTGTACTCGTCCTACTGGCATCGTGGTTTCCGCAGAATGAAAGGGCCCGTGCGAACGCTCTGTGGATGGCCTGTCTCCCGGTTTCGTCCATTATTATGACTCCTATCACTGGTTGGCTCTTAACTGTTGCGAGTTGGCGAGACGTGTTCTTTATCGAGGGTTTACCGCCCATTATATGGGGCATTGTTTGGTGGTTTGCTTTGTCGGATCGCCCCAGCGAAGCCCGCTGGATTTCGGACCAAGAGCGCAGCTTCATTCAAACCGTGCTGGCCTCGGAGAATAACAAAAAGCCGGCTAATGGCGGCTTCAAGCAAGCCCTCGGCAACAAAACAGTGTGGATCTTAATCGCCGTCTACTTGTGCTGGATTACTGGTTTCTATGGTTTTAGCCTATGGGTTCCATCTGTCATCAAAGAGTTTAAAGGCGTCACGAATTCCGGTATGGTTGGTATTCTCTCCGCGATCCCGTTCATCTTCGCCTTCATCGCCATGATCCTCAACTCCGCCTGGTCAGATAAACGCGGCAAACGACAATCTCACATTGCCGTGCCGGTGATCATCGCTGCGCTGAGCCTCATTTTAGGACAATTGGTTGCACACGATCCGACTACGAAGATGATCTTCCTCGTCATTACCGCCATGGCCGTGTACAGTCCTTACGGACCTTTTTGGGCTATTCCGAGTTCTCTGCTCCGTATCGAGATCGTGGGGGCTTCGATGGGTCTCATCAACGCCATTGGCAATCTAGGTGGATTCCTTGGCCCTTATATGGTGGGCTACGTCAAACAGCTCACTGGAAGTGGGTTTGCTGGATTCTTCCTCTTGGCCGTGTTCCTCCTCATCACCGTGATTTTCGTGGCATTGCTGCGGACCGACAAGCGGGCGCAGTCAGCGATAGACGAGACCCAAATCGCTGGGTGATGTGAGCGTGTCACTATATTGACAGGTTTCTGTAGCGGTGTAGTCTCGAGGAAACCATAGAAAACCATGACCAACCATTGTGAGAAACCCAGCGCCTTATGGCGGCTGGGTTTTCATTTATCATAATGTGCTAGGCATAAACGTCATAGGTAGAATTCAAATAATTAAATAAGTATTCATTCAATTCAGCATAGACCCTCTCTAAGTTGTCAATAACGTAGATAGATCTACCATTTCTTTTCCATGGAAACCAAAACATACAGTCTATCTTTTATGAAGAAGACTCTCCTATCCTATTAATTGAGGAGGTTCAAGAGGTCATGGATATTCGGTATACTGGGGAAATAGATTCGGTAGTTTTGCAGAGGATGAGTGCCATGAACCGACATCAACTTCGTGAATTATGGATTAAACCAGTTCCTGAGGTCAAATATCTAAATGCCGAAAATGTGGGTCGATACCGCCTGATTATGCGGTTCTTTTACGAAAATCATAGCAAATTGAAATATTGGTTGAAGCCAGAGGATGTGTTCTCGGGCATTTCGGCGTGGAATTTAATCGATGACTATACGCTTGAACAGTGCCAGCGAGATCTAGATGTGTTAACCGAATGGAGAAATTTAACTAGCAGTCACGATGGCGGACGGGCGAATTCCATTGAGGAATACTTACGCAAACGGTATCGCTATCAGATGACACCGTACGCGATTGAGATTGAGCGAATGCTTGAGAGTCTAGAGAACGTACAGGGGTATGGGGGTTCTCTGGAGCCGACACTGTTGGAGCGGATCGTCGGATACGTGCGGTCCATCGTTGAACGGACGGGGCTGTTTGCACCGGGGGAAGCCTCACAATTATGGCGTGATTTGCAAACTTCGTTTCGCGTACTTCACGAGAATGCCTCTGATTATCTAGCTAGCCTACAGACTACCCGTGCGGAAGAATTGATGTTGACGGAACAATTTCTTGTCTTTAAGGATACATTGACGAATTATCTGCAAAATTTCATGATCGGACTTCAAAAGTATGGGACACAAGTCGAAGGACTGATTCACGGTGGAGACTCTGACGTGTGGCGGGCATTTCTATCTGCTGTGGTAGAGGATGAAATGCGAACTCCGAGCCTGGATGAGGTGTTGTCGGCCGAGGAACGTCTAGAGCGGCGGATGGAGGAATGGACCATCTTCACGAGGTGGTTTATCGGCAGTGAAACAGAAGCAAGTGACGTCGTGTTTCTCGAACGGGCGACGAAGGATACGATTGGCCGAATGGTTAGGTATGCCATCGCAATTCAGGAGAAGCAGAGACTCGGTATCAGTCGTCGGCGAGAGCTCGATTATCTCGGACAGTGGTTTCTGGGACTTGAATCGGTGGAAGAAGCCCACAAACTGGGGGCGGCTGTGTACGGCTTGATGAAGCCGCGTCATTTTCAAGGTGAACCGCCGAGATCGTCAGATTCAACTGATTTGTCGATGTGGGACGAGGAACCCATCACACGTGCATTGAGCTCACGCAGTCGAGTTCGCCGCCGGGCTGGAACGACGGAGCCTGTGAAGGTGCGCGATGGCGAACAGGCCGAGGCGAAACAGGTGTTATTGGCACAGTTGGAACGCGAGGCGGCGGTCGTGCGGTGGTTCCTGGAACTTGGGGCCTTTCACTTGTCTGATCTCGACGTTTTAACCGTCGAGCAACGGCGAGTGCTTCTCTCATGGATCAGCCGTTGTTTGGTGAGTAAGTCCAAACAAATTCGAACGGCGGATGGCTATCATATCGAATTGAGTCTGCCGCAGTCGGATGATCGAACGGAACTGAGTTTTTCAGATGGACAGTTGGACATGCCCAATTTCCACTTGTCAGTGCGGGAGGCGAGCAGAACATGAACGGACGGAGCCGCAGACGGGGCTCATCGAGCGCAGAGGTTCAATCTGATTTGCAGGCAGTGGCGATGGCGTTGCTCAGTCGACCGTGGATTACGAAACAGGACCACCCGGACGAGTTTCTCCTTATCAAGGACCACTACGGGTACTTGCGCGATTGGTTTCACGATCACGCTGGGTATTCGTTGTTGGTGACGAGAGCGTTCGCGAAGCTCGAAAAGGTGCCTGCTGTATATCGGAGCTGGATGGGCATTGACGGCTTTCACCAGCCGCGTGATTACGCGCTATTCACATATGGACTGTGGTATTTGGAAGCCAAGTCGGATACTGACCAGTTTTTATTGACGGAAATGGTCGAGGCGATTCGCAATCATTTGTTGGGCTCGCACTTCGATGTCGATTGGACATTGTACGATCACCGATTGTCGATGGTGCGTGCGCTTAAAAAATTGCGAGCGTTAGGCGTGCTCACTTCCATTGAGGGCGAGGAAACGGGATGGGCTCGTGATGGCGCGAGCGCTAACGTGCTCTATGAGGCTTCGCCGTTGGCCCGATACCTACTTCGGAGATTTCCGAAAGAGCTGATGGCGTACAGCGAGATCGAAGCGTTGTATGAAGTTGAGCAGACGACGACCGTACCGGTGGGCGATGAACTTCTTCACAACGCGGATGTCCGATCCCGCCGTCAAAAAGTGTTCCGCCGCTTGTTGATGGAGCCTATCGTCTACGATTGGGAATGGACGGACGATGAACGGCGATATGTTCAGACTAAGCGTCCGTGGATCATCTCTCAAATGGGCGAGATGGTTGGGCTCCAGGGTCGGCGTTTTCGTGAAGGACTCTACTTCCATTGGCCCGAACTGATGGCAGAAGTGGACTTGTTTCCAACACAATCAGCGGCATCAGATGTCACAATGCTGCTCGCAGCGCAGTTGCGTGAAGCGGCAGCTCAATATCCGGACCGATATCCGTGCGATGAGAATGGCTGTTTTCGCCTGACGCGCAGCGAATTCGAGGGCCTCTTACTGGCTGTCCGCGACAAGAGTGAAGCTTATTGGACCAAGGAGCATCGAGATAAGTCGACCACGCTTTTGGCGGAGGATATTCTAGCGCACATGGTGGAGTGGAACTTGGCGGCGCCCGATGACTTAGGCGGGATTTTGCTGTTGCCGGGGCTATCGAGATTTTGTGGCGAATATGCGGCGGTGATCGATTAAATGCGTAAATGCGGGAGGGCAACCCTATGGCACACGAACGATGGCAGATGAACCGCGCTGGTTTGTTGAACTTTTGGTTTTATACGGACGAAGTGTTTCAACTTTCAGACGGTCGAATGATTTTCCGCGGTGCGAATGGTGCGGGTAAGTCGGTCACGATGCAGAGTTTTCTCCCACTTGTCCTCGACGGCGACAAGCGGCCCGTTCGGCTCGATCCGTTTGGTTCCAAAGACCGAAAAATCGAATATTACCTTTTAGGTGACACCGATAGCGGCATCTCGGATAGGACCGGCTACGTCTATTTGGAGTTCATCAAGCCGGAATCGGAAAAGACGGTGACGGTTGGCATTGGTATGAGGGCGCGGCGTGGGGCGGCGCAGGTCGGCTTCTGGGGTTTCAGTCTCACCGACGGTCGCCGGATAGGGCGTGACTTCTTCCTTTACGACGTGGACGTGTTCGAACGGGAAGGGGAGAAAATTCCGCTCGATCACGCTGGGCTCGAAGCCGCGATTGGCGGCGGTGGGAAAGTCGTCAAAGAGCAACGCGAATATCAGCAGATGGTCAACCAGGTGCTCTTCGGTTTCAAGGATGAGCAGGCGTACAAAGATTTGCTTAACCTGCTGATTCAATTGAGATCGCCAAAATTGTCGAAAGAGTTTCGTCCGACCACGATTTATTCCATCTTGAATAGTTCGTTGCCTCCGCTCGGGGATGACGATCTGCTCCCGCTGTCGCAGGTCTTGCAGGACATGGATGAAATCAGCGATAGACTGGATGAACTGGTTCTGCATCAGGATGCTGCGAAACGACTCGCTGACGTTTATGGACGGTACAACCAGATATGGCTGTTTGATACGGCAAAGCGGACGGTTGACGCGACCAAAGACTCTGATGTGGCGTTTCAGGCGGTGGAGGAGAGTGCAGCACTTCTGAAGGCGGCAGAAGCGCAACGACACGAGACGGAAGTCGCACTTGAGAAAGCCACTCAGGAACTCGACAAAACAGAAACAGAACTCGAACTATTCAACCGCTCGGAAGCGATGGATCTCCAAGTCGAGCTTGAGGGCACACAAAATCGGATGAAGGATACCGAGACTGAATTGGAGTCGACGCAAGGCCGGATTACGACGAATCGCGACAGCGTAAAGCAGAAACACGTTCGCATGGATACTGCGTTGCGGAAGTTGGACGAGGAAGAACACGTACAGCGTAATCAGCTTGCGGAAATGGCAGACATAGCGACGCAAATTGAGTTCGCGGTCCACGACGCCTACGCGATACCGGCTGGCAGATCCGCAGAAGAGCTGGATCATACAACGTGGAAACGCTGGTTGGTGGACGTGGACAGTTATCGAAACGAGCTCGAACATGCGGTGAATCTTTGCCAACAAGAGCGCGTACAGGCGGCGAAGCTAAAGGAAGCTGACCGCCAGATGAGCGAGGCAAGGGAGCGCCGCGACGCATCTGAACGTGCGGTTCAAACGCGGGAAAAGGAATTGGCAGAGGCGATTGGCGCGCAGGAAGACGCTGCCTACGCATGGTTTAAGGGATTGAAAGAGCTGCCGTTGTCCGAGGAGGCTTGGCGATCACTCCTCTACGGACTCCGACAGTACGGCGAGATTTCTTACGACCAGATTCTCGTTCCTGTGAAGGAAGCTTTTGATACGGGCCGCAGCCAGGCGACCGAACAGCGGTTGCAGTTGGAACACGAGAGATCGTTGATGGTCGGGCAGCGCACGCAATTGGAACTGGAGCTAGAAGAATGGCGCACCGTCAAAGAAGCGGAGCCGCCAAGGACGGGTGCAAGAGCAGATACGCGCAACCGGCGGATGGGATTGGAAATGGACGATCACACCCTAGGTGCACCTCTATATAAGGCGTGTGAATTCCGCGATGAAGTGGACGAGCCCACTCGCGCCGCGTTGGAGACAGCTTTGTTTCAGAGTGGGTTGCTAGACGCATGGGTGTCACCTGAACCGCCCGCGATTGCGGAGGGCGATGAAGACGGTTGGATCCGCCCGAATCCGGCCGTGTTCGGCTACACCCTTGCGGACTACCTGAAGCCCACTCCTCCAGAAGAGAGCGGGCTGACACTTTTATTGGTCGAAGATGTGCTTCGCACTATTCTGATCACGGATCCAGCTGAGGTTCGTGACGCCAACGCGGCTGCGGTGACGACCTCCGGACAATACGTGCTAGGGCCGTTAATGGGACAAGGTGCGAGTAAACCGAGTGCCGAGTGGATTGGCTATGAAGCACGAAAACGTTCGCGACAGGCAGCTATGGAACGGTTAAAAGCGGATATTGCCGCCTTCACCGATGGAATCGTCGAACTGGATGGGCAGATTTCCGAGGTCTCGCGGCGAATTCAGCAAATGCAGGTGGAGTTTGCGGACTTTCCTCAAGAGGACCAACTGAGAACGTGCTATGAGGCGGTCGAGCGAGCGAAGCGTGATTTTGCTCACGCGAGGGAAGTTGAGGAGAGACAGACTGAGGCGTTTCGATCTCAACAATCCATCTGGCAAAAGGCGACAGAAGCGCTGGTTTCCTTCACGAGCCGCTGGAGAGTATTGAGGTCCGAAGAGGATTTTCAGCAGGCGCTGGTACAGTTACGCAACTATGAACGCACGTGTCAAGCCTGCCAGACGAGTGTTCAATTGTCTGTGCACATGCGGTCGGAAATTTCCTTTCTGAGAGACGAGATCGATCTATTGGAGCGGCGGATCGACGACGACTTGCGCAGCGAGACGGATTTACGTCGACGTCAGTCGGGGCTGCAAAGTAAGATGGCCTCGCTTCGAGAAAGAATGAAGTCGCTCGGTGTTCTTGATGTGTACGAGCAGCAAAAGCAATTGAAGGACAGGCTGGAAACATTGCGTGCCGAGGTTGCAAAGTTACAGGATAGGAAGGTGGACTGCGTCAAAGCGCAGGTTAGGGCCGAGGAGCGTTTGCAGACAAGGCGCGAAGCGTTTGATCGGATCGAGACCCTTCTCGACAACTGCATCGAACGGTTCCGACAAGAATGGAAACTCGGCTTAACTGACCACGACAGGGAGACTACGGGTGAAACGACTTCGGCCCTCGGACGGCAGGAAGCCATTCAAATGGCACGCCAAGTATTTCGAGCATTGCGCAGCGTATGTGAGTCTCGCAATATCCAGCAGGTCACCAATCAGTTGCAGGAAACGTTCGCGATCGAGAAAAATACGCTCCTCGACTACTCGCTCGAGTCGCGGTTCGACGAGTCGTTGGAACGGATGTTTGTCGTGTCCGCTCGGGATAGGAGCAAGCCGTGGACGCCATATCGGGTTCATCTGGAACTTACCCGGATGGTGGAAGAACAGCGCGTGTTGATTAGCGAGAAGGACCGCGAGTTGTACGAACAGATCCTAATCCACAGCGTCGGTCGTGCAATACGGGATAAAATCAATCGGGCAGAGCGCTGGGTCAAAGAGATGAATCAGTTTATGTCGCTCCGAAATACGTCGAGTGGAATGGTGCTTGCGTTGGACTGGAAGCCCCGACCCGCGCGCGGGGAGCGGGAACTGGACACGGAGCGTCTCGTCCATTTGCTGCGAAAGAGTCCCAGCACCTTGTTGGAAGAAGAAATGGAAGACATGATTGAACATTTCCGATCACGCATTCGCGTCGCGAAGGAGGCCTCCGAATCTGGCGACACGCTTCGCAGTTTGATTCGGGAGTTGCTCGACTATCGTACGTGGTTCTCGTTCACCCTGTATTTTCGCAAGGGCATGCAATCGCGCCGCGAGCTGACTGACTCACAATTCAACGTGCTCAGTGGTGGTGAAAAAGCCATGGCGATGTACATTCCTTTGTTCGCCGCGACGGACTCGAGATTTAAGGACTCTCACCCAGATGCACCTCGTCTCATTTCACTCGACGAGGCGTTCGCGGGTGTCGATGAAGAAAACATGCGCGACATGTTCGAACTGTTGACTGACATGAAGTTTGATTACATGATGACCAGTCAACAACTGTGGGGTTGCTACGACACTGTGCCGGCACTCTCGATTTATGAAGTCTTTCGACCCAATGACGTTGATTTTGTGACGGTCATCCCGTACTACTGGAACGGTCACACGAGGCGTATGATCGACGGAGATGATTGGCCTGCGTTCCATGAGGCTGCGATAACAGACGGTCCGAGCGGATTGGATGAGTCTCTAGACGGTGATGACTGATGTGTACTGAGGAGTTGTTGAGGTATCTTGGCCAAACCGGATTAAAGCGATTATGGGATGCGGTTAGGGATAAATATGAGCGATATGGGCGCGTTGGTGGAACGGTGAAACTCGACGATGTCTCGACAGACGAGGTTGAGGCGTTGTCGGGTCTTTTGGCCATCAATCTCTACGGTCAGACCCGTTTCGCTGTGCAACTAACCAAGATTGACGCTGCACTCCAGGCGAGCAAATTCGACGTAACCCTGGAGGAAGCATTAGGTTATCTGTTTCCCGACATGACAACGCGCGAACAACGAGTGGTCGAATCCGAAGCCAATTGGTCCGCATTTTGTATGTGGGCGAGACACGACGTCGGCCTTCCATCGATTCTCGATTGGATCGACCGACTAAGCCAACGTGATGCGCCGGGGTATCGAACCTATCTCGATTGCTATCAGGAGTACGTGCAGACTGGTCAGTGCGATGCTTGGAGCAACGCTGTACAAGCTCTGGAACTCTCGCTTTCATCAAATCTCGTGTGGAGACTTCCGGTATTTGCGGCCCATGTGACTGGCAATCCACACGGACTAGATAGAGATACGCTGGCCGGCAAGGTGTTTTATTGGGGATTGGTCGCTTTAATAGGTGATGAAGCAGGGATGGAGACGTTGACGTCTATGCAGGCGCTCGAGTCAGTCGACGACCTGTACGGAGCTGACTCGCCTTCCGAATATACGCGAATGGTGTACTCGAAGGCCGGAATTGTCTTGGATGACGTTAGTTCCATTGTTTGGGTCGGGAATTGGGAAGGTTTTTACGACGCGCCCGTTGCTATTCCATTAATCACACTAGAGAGTCGTATTACCGAACTACCGGCAGTGGAAGCGGTTTACGTGGTCGAGAATCCGTCTGTTTTTGCCGAGTTAACTGAACAGATCCCAACTGGCATCCCCGTGGTCTGCACAAGTGGGCAGCCGTCGGTCGCGGCGCTTCGCCTGTTGGACATGGCTGTTGCGTCTGGTGCAACTCTTTATTACAACGGGGACTTCGACGTCAAAGGATTGCAGATGACAATATTTTTGCGCCAACGATATGGACACAGTCTGGAACCGTGGCACATGGATACATGTACATATCGATCCGCGAGTAACGCAAAACAACCGGGTCTGTCCGAGCGGGAAGTGCAAGCGCTGAAGAATCTCAAAGTGGATTGGGACGACATGCTGATTGAAACGATGGCGAGCGTGCGGAGAAAGGTATTTCAGGAGCAGTTTATTCCGGTGTTGGTGAGTGATTTTGTAGGTGGTTTAGTCTAGCAATTCCAGCAAACGTAACAGATCGGTGTCGTTCATATGTCCAATATAGGTTATAAATGCTTTTACATCGATCTGGATTACTCTATTGGACTTGACCCAGGAAGGCTTGCGAAGCCCCGCCTCTCGCCAGTGACGTATCTCGACCTTAAAGTTGTCATGATATTTTGGAGGGTCTTGAGGCGCCTTGCTTGTGATAGGGTGAACAAAGGCCACAACAGGTTTTTCGTTATCATCAATGTACAAAATTACAACAGGCCTGATTTTCGCTTGTTGGGGGTCTTCTTCGAACTCCACTCGAATGGAATAGATATCGCCAACTTTATATTTGCTCATGGATCAGTCTTCATCATCCTCAAACCATTCGACATGTTCAGGGTCATCTTTATGCAACAAAACAGAACCGTCGTCATTCGTCTTGAGCACTTCAGCCCGTGCTTTTAATTTCCCTACATCCAATTCTGCATATTTCTTGTTGAGCACAGAAGACATTCGTTTATCGCCCTTCTTCGATTGCACACATGTCACCACCTTTATGGTGACATGGTACGCCTATCTAAATACCATTATACAACTAGATTGACTATTGTGACAGAGGAGAGGTAATGCGGTTGGATAGGTCGAATTTGAAGGAAAACTGAGTGTGAAGTAAGCGGAATGGGGGCATATGCAAACGCCCCAGCTGATGGAAACGAGGTGTAGTGATGGCCGTCAAATCCGTAAAGGTCAAGTTGCGTTTGGGGGACATGGCAGAGATTCGGGCGGGGCTTTGGAAACTCCACACGGAGGTCAACGCTGGAGTTCGCTATTATACCGAATGGCTAAGTCTCCTTCGCCAGGAGAGTTTGTACAGGCGAAGCCCAAACGATGATGGAACTCAGGAGTGCTACAAGAAGGCTGAAGATTGCAAATTAGAGCTGCTAGAACGGCTGCGACAGCGTCAATTGGAGAACCGGCATCGTGGAGCGGCGGGATCGAATGAGGAATTGCTGCAGTTGGCGCGACAGCTTTACGAATTGTTGATACCCCAGTCGGTTGGGGGAACAGGTGCTGCTCCGCAATTGGCACGCGAGTTTCTCAGTGGACTTACGGATCCGGACTCCGTCGCCGGACAGGGTAAGGCCAAGTCCGGAAGGAAACCTCACTGGGTCAAGATGCGTAATGAAGGACTCCCTGGCTGGGAGGAAGAGAAGGCCAAGGATGACGCAAGGAGATCGGTGAAGTCCAATGCAAGTGTACTGAATTTATTGAAAAACTTTGGGCTCATCCCATTGATGCAGGTTTACACTGCGTCGGCCATGTCTTCAGTGGAGTGGAAACCACTGCGCAAGGGACAGGCTGTTCGAACGTGGGACAGGGACATGTTCCAGCAGGCCATAGAGCGGATGATGTCGTGGGAATCGTGGAATCAGAGGGTTGGGGAAGAATATGCGAAGTTGGTAGAGCAGCGCGATCGCTTCTGGCAGAAGAACTTTGTGGGACAAGAGCACCTGGTCCATCTCGTCAAGCAGATGGAACAAGAAATGAAGGAAGCTTCCCCAGGTCTTGAGGCGAAGGAACAGACTGCGCATTATATCACCAAGCGGGCGTTGCGTGGGGCGGATCGGGTTTTTGAAAAATGGGCAAATCTTTCAGCTAAATTACCCTTAGAACAGTATGATGCGGTGATTAAGGTTGTACAGAGGGAAAATTCACGCCGCTTTGGCTCGCACGACCTATTTGCAAAACTGGCAGAACCAAAATATCACGCGCTGTGGCGGGACGATCCGTCGTTTGTAACACGCTACGCGGTTTACAACAGTATCCTTCGAAAAGTCGATCATGCCAAACTATACGCGACATTCACACTCCCTAACCCAGTGGCACATCCCATTTGGACGCGGTTCGATAAATTGGGCGGGAACCTGCATCAGTACACGTTCCTCTTCAACGAGTTGGGGCCAGGCAAACACGCGATTCGCTTTCAGAGGATCCTGGTCGTAGAAAACAGCGCCACGAAGGAAGTCGACGACGCGATGGTGCCTGTTGCAATGTCGAAACAATTGAAGAAGTTGCTCCCCAAAGCTGCAGATGGGCCGATTGCACTGTCGCTATGTGACCATGGCGCAACACAGGCTTTTGAAGGCGAATTTGGTGGAGCGAAGATACAGTATCATCGAAATCGATTGGACCGATTGGATGCCCGTATGCGAAAGCATCCAGTGGAGCAAGCGTCTCGAGGCTATCGTCCATCCGATCCGACGTGGGCGTCGGAGGAAGCGGGGATGTCTATCTGAACCTAAGCCTTCGCGTACAAAACAAATCTGATGCTCGCGGTGAGCGGCGCCCGGCGTATGCATCGCTGTTTAAGCTTGTCGGAGATACGAATCGAGCGTACGTCAATTTCGACAGGCTGCAAGACTACATAGAAGAACATCCAGATGAAGGCAAGTTTGGTTCAGAGGGATTACGAGCCGGCCTGCGCGTCATGAGTGTCGATCTCGGCCTGCGCACGTCCGCATCCATCTCCGTGTTTCGCGTGGCAAAGAAAGACGAGTTGCAACCGGACTTAAACGGGAGAGCCCCCACGTTTTACCCGATAAAGGAAGTGGATAACTTGGTCGCCATCCATGAGCGCTCCCAATTGTTGAAGCTGCCGGGGGAAACGGAATCAAAGGAGCTGCGGCAAATTCGCGAGCAACGGTTGACGGCTCTGAACAAATTGCGATCACAGTTGACTTACCTCCGGCAACTTGTCCGGTGCAGCTCAGACGATGAGAGGCGGCGGGAGCGGAGTTGGTCGCGACTGACGGAGAGCTCACTTGATGCAACGGATCGGATGACCGAGGATTGGCGAATCGCGTTCGACGCGGAACTGGAGAAGCTCAAGGAATTGCATGGGACGTGCGGAGACGCAGAATGGATTGCTGCGGTTAACGAGAGTATCAAGGTTTTGTGGCGTCACATGGGGAAGCAGGTTCGGGATTGGCGCAAAGAAGTTCGGAGTGGGGATAAAATCAAGGTCCGCGGCTATGCTCGGGATGTGGTGGGTGGAAACTCAATCGGGCAGATCGACTATTTGGAGCGGCAATATAAGTTTCTCAAGAGCTGGAGTTTCTTTGGGAAAGTGTCCGGGCAAGTCATTCGTGCTGAACGAGGTTCCCGGTTTGCCGTAACATTGCGAGCGCATATCGATCACGCTAAGGAGGACCGTCTCAAGAAGCTCGCTGACAGGATGATCATGGAGGCCCTCGGCTACGTGTACTGTGTCAATGGGCGCGGAAAGGGCGAGTGGGTCGCCAAGTACCCGCCATGCCAATTCATCTTGTTGGAAGAGTTGAGCGAGTACCGCTTCCACAATGATAGACCACCGAGTGAGAACAATCAGTTGATGCAGTGGAGTCATCGCGGGGTATTTGAGGAACTAAAAAACCAGGCTGACATGCACGACGTGTTGGTTGGGACGATGTACTCAGCGTTCTCGTCGCGATTTGATGCTCGAACCGGCGCTCCGGGCGTCCGTTGTCGCAGAGTTCCGGCACGTTGTGTGCGAGGGAACGGTTCGGAGAGTTTACCGTGGTGGCTTAGCAAGTTCGTGGAGGATTATAAGCTCGACCGCTCTCAACTCAGACCGGACGACTTAATTCCCACGCGCGACGGAGAATTCTTCGTTTCTCCATTCAGCGCGGATGAGGGGGACCTTCGTCAGGTTCACGCCGATCTAAACGCGGCGCAGAACTTGCAGCGGCGTCTGTGGTCAAATTTCGATATCAGTGAAATCCGGGTGCGTTGCGATTGGGGAGAGGAGGCCGGGGAGCCCATTCTCATTCCCAGAGTGACAAGCAAACGGGCTGCTGAGTTATACAAGAACAGGATCTTCATGACGAATAACAACGTGACGTTTTATGAGCGGGATCGAGGAAGAAGCGAGCGAAAATCATTCACAAGGACGACATTTCTGAAGAGGAGATGGAATTGCCGAACGAGGCTGACGAAGCGAGGGAGAAATCAGTTGTATTGCTCCGCGATCCGTCAGGCATCATTAACCACGGGCATTGGACAATTCAGAAGGTGTTTTGGTCCTTGTTGAACAAGCGTATAGAGGGATATTTATTACGCAAGATTCGTCAACGCGGAACAGCCTGTAAAGAGGTGTAGATGAATTCGGGTGGCCGCGTCGTTGTAGAATGGATATGTTTAGAAGTCTCTTATTCAGCCCAGACTAGTGATAGATTTACAGCGCCGAGATACATCAGAACTGTGGCTGGAGTGAGGCGACCATGCAAGCGGTACCAATTCGTATGCTCAATGAACTCTCCTATTGTGAGCGGTTGTATCATCTCATGTACGTCCAGGGGTTATTTGAGAAGTCGGCGGACACCGTGGAAGGAACCGGCCAGCACGAGAGAGCCGAGCGACGGCGACGGCCATCTGACACGGGAAGCGATGTTTGGGATATAGCACCACAGAGCTTGCACTTAGGTGACGAGAGCCTGGGCATTGTGGGGAAGTTGGATGCCATTCGGTATCAGGGCGACGGTCACTGGGAACCGGTCGAAGCAAAGCATTCCAGTGCACCGAGGGGAGACGGCTCATTTCGGCTCGGTAAGTGGGAATTGGATGGCAGTGCGTGGCCGAATGACCAGATTCAGCTATGTGCGCAAGGTCTACTGCTGAGATCAAACGGATTTCCATCAGAGGCTGGACGGTTATACTACAGAGGGAACAAGAAGAACGTGCGGATTGCATTTTCCGACGACTTGGTCGCGGCTACCCGTGCGACGATTCTCAGAGCACACGAGTTGGAACGGGCTTCGATGCCGTCCCCGCTTCAGAATTCAGACAAGTGCTTTCGTTGTTCATTGAACGGCATTTGCTTGCCGGACGAAACCATCCGTTTGACGAACCCAGACGCGACATCGACCCCGATTCGAGATATTGTCCCAAGCCGCGATGACTTAGGTACTGTGTATGTCTCGGAGATTGGTGCCCGGCTTGGTAAACGGGGATACGAACTTACCATCACGTCGAAAGACGGTACTCAAGCTGAAGTCCCACTCAAGGACGTCCGCCACATTTCTGTGTTCGGCAATGTGCAAGTTTCGACGCAGTTGATGAAGATTGCATGGAATCGGGTATAACCATCAGCTACTTAACTTCGGCTGGTCGCCTGGTTGGCATGAACCACAACCTCGTCACCAAAAACGTACTCGTCCGCCGTGAGCAGTTTCGGAGGTTTGGGGACGAGCGGGATCGACTGTCGCTTGCCCGAGCTATCGTGCGGGCGGAAATCCTAAACCAACGCACCCTCCTGCGCCGGAACGCCCATGGGCTCGATAAGTCCACCTTGAAGGATCTACTCGATCACGCCCGCCACGCAGAACAAGCGTCCTCACTCGACTCACTGCTCGGTATTGAAGGGATTGCGGCGAAGCAGTACATGCAAGCGGTTCCCTTGATGCTGAAAGTCGACAATGTCCCGCCAGGCGAGACGTTAATGAATGGCCGCAATCGCAGACCGCCAAAGGATCCGGTTAACGCGCTCTTATCGCTCGCATACTCACTGCTGGAGCGGGATATGTACGCCGCACTTGCCACAGTGGGTCTTGATCCACTTTTGGGCTTTTATCACCGGATTGAAACAGGCCGTCCCTCGCTTGTGTTAGACATGATGGAACCGTTTCGCGCCATCATCGCCGATTCGGTTGTCATAAGAACGTTAAATACTGGCGAGATAGCATGGAATGACTTCTATATCGGAGATGAGTCGTGTTCGTTGAAGTTGTCTGGGCGGAAACGCTTCTTCCAAGCCTTCGAACGACGCATGCACGAGACTGTGACTCATCCCGTTTTCGAGTATAAGTTGAGCTACCGTCGAATGCTCGAACTCGAGGCGAGATTCTTGTCACGATACTTGATGGGCGAATTACTTGAGTATCGGCCGATTGTAACGAGGTGATGGAATGCGTCGTTATGTGCTTGTCAGTTACGACATCAGTGACCCAAAACGATGGCGGAAGGTATATAAGATTGTACGAGGATATGGGACTCACGTTCAGTATTCTGTATTCCTCTGCCAACTGACTGATCAGGATGAGGCAGAACTGAAGCAATTGCTACTCGATGTGATTCATCATTCCATGGATCAGGTCATTTTTGCGAGGCTTGGAACCGTGCAGTCGAATGCGGCGGAGCGGAATATGACATGCATCGGGCGAGACTTTGTGCCGCTCGATTTGAAGGGTTTAGTTTTTTGATTCGGGAAAAGCGTCGACGTGGAGTATAAGGGTATGTAGTAGTGGGCACGGCAAACGGAAATCGAATTGAAATAGAGCCGCGTGTGGGGTGACGGAATATTTCATTAGATTAGTCGGGTACGGATTGATTAGACTACTCACAAGGTATAATGTAATAGTAACAAGCTGTCTAAAGGACAGAAAGAGCCAACGGTTGTGCCAATGCGGAATTTTCAATTCCGAACACCCGTTGGGCTTCTCAAAAGAACGCTCGCTCAACGTTCTGACCTTTCGAGCGCCTTTCCAGGGCGAAATCCTTGGGAGGCGCTCGAAACGTAGATGGGACAAGGGATTCGACGCGGCTAGCATGGAGGAGAGCATGGATGGAACGAGTAAGTAACGAAGCGAATTTAGTGGCACTCGTTCATGGGTTTAACTTTCCTTGTGGTTCTAGGGCTGCGAGCGCCCGCTGTCGGATCGTTGAGCGAGCGATCTGAGAAGTGGCACAATATATATGCGAAACGCAGCAGAACATCGATTTCGTCGGATCGTTGAGCGAGCGATCTGAGAAGTGGCACAAAAGTAGGGGGTGAATTTTAGTGGCTAATCCCGCTGTCGGATCGTTGAGCGAGCGATCTGAGAAGTGGCACACCAGACACGCGACTATCACAATGGCCTTCACTTGTCGGATCGTTGAGCGAGCGATCTGAGAAGTGGCACTCCTTGAATGTAGAAAGCTCATCTTCGGTCAATTTGTCGGATCGTTGAGCGAGCGGTCTGAGAAGTGGCACGGTTACCTTATCTAGGCGTCGGTGAGGTATTCCACGATACGGTAATGTCGGATCATAATCGAGGGAGAAGAGGAGCAAGTGTTCCTTTTTGTCAATTTTACAGGGTTGCAACGTCCCGTCCCCATCAAAATAGGGCTCCACACTTAGCGTAAGAGCCCTTCACCTTTTTGCAGTTTTACCCCGGATTTAAAGACTCCTCCAGTTCCAGCACAACAGGGCAGTGATCGCTCCCGAATACGTGTGAATCTATCCTCGCGTCGACGATGAATGGACGTAATCTAGATGAAACGAGAAAATAATCGATTCGCCACCCAACGTTTCGATCCCGCACCTTCGGCATATTTGACCACCACGAGTAAGCATCAGTACGGTCAGGGTAGAGGTATCTAAAAGAGTCCGTGAAACCAGAGTTCAGGAGCAGCGTCATCTTCTCCCGTTCTTCCTCTGTAAAACCCGAATTACCGCGATTCCCTTTGAAATTTTTGAGGTCAATCTCCTGGTGGGCGACGTTCAAATCACCGCAGATGATGACGGGCTTATGTGAATCAAGCTGCAATACAAAGTTTCGAAATCGATCTTCCCATTCCAGCCGATATGCAAGTCTTGATAGATCACGTTTTGCATTGGGGGTGTATACGTTCACGAGATAGAAAGAGTCAAACTCGAGTGTAATGATACGTCCCTCGGGCTCTGTTTCATCTTCCAGGCCATAGCGTACTGAAAGCGCACTTGCCTTGGAGAATACGGAAGTTCCGGAATATCCTTTCTTCAGGGCGTAGTTCCAGTACTGCCTATATTCTCCCTCAAGTTCTAGGTTGATTTGCCCTTCCTGAAGTTTCGTCTCCTGAACACAGAATATATCCGCTTGGATATGATCAAAGTACTCGTAAAAGGTACCTTTATTTACACATGACCTCAAGCCATTAACATTCCAGGATACCAGTTTCAGCGTCAAAATCCCCTTATAGAGCTACTTAGATTTTGTCTCAGTTTAGCACAAACCGCCGATGCCCCCACGACTCTTATCCTCTTTCATTCCATGCCCTCCATCCTAAAACAGTGGGGTTCTCGGCTTATACTTCCGTCCAAACCAGCACGTAAAAAAACATCGTGAATCCGTTTACGCAACGTGCTTCTGGTGATATATTCTAGACACAATAGTAAATAAAGTTTACTATACGTAAATATCTTGACTCCTTTAGGAGGTGTATTCCAGGGAACGAACTCGATTAAGTGGCGTCTTTTGGGCGATCAAATCCGCTGCCCAGGTCTGTCAATTTCGTTAGAGAGAATTCACCAGAAGGGACGGAGTCGATTGAAACATGTTGTATTTTTACGAGAAGGCACGAATGAGGTATCGACTGAAGTAATTACGGCCCATAGAGATTATTTAGATAAGCTAAGGACAAAAGGGATTCTTTACGGTTCTGGACCATTTCAGAATATAGTTGGTGGATTATTAATTTACAACGTCGACGATTTAACTGCAGCTGAAGAAATTATTCTGAATGATCCAATAATTAAAAGTGGATGTAGAACATTTGAAGTGTACTCGTGGTCAACAAATGACTGACTTTACCATCTTATCCAGGATAGGTTCGTTTCGGGATGTTGACGTATAGAAGCACAAAGTTTGGCCACGAGTGTCTGCGTCCTGCCACTCGTGGCCCTCTAGCGTCCATTATGTACATAACAACTACAATAATGTCTTTGATAGTGCCAGACACTCTTCTTTCAGTACATCTACAACTTCTGAATCTTCCTCCGTTTGCAGGTACCCAAGAATTCCTACAATCGTGATCGAAGCGACAACGGAATTGTTTCGTCCAAATAGTGGACAGGCAACAGAGGCGATACCTTGCAATAAACTTCCTTCTGTAGTGGCAAACCCTCTTTTACGAATAGACGCCATTTCCTCTTCAAACGCAGCACGTGAAATTCCGTGTTCCTTTAATTCCTTTTGAACCACATGCTCCGTTTCATCCTTGGGTAAGAAGGCTAAAAATACCTTGCCTCCTGCGGTTTTTAAGGCACTGACCTGGCTACCGACACGAATGCCTACGTTAACAGCCCGCAGACTTTCCTCCCAGTGGATGAAATGGGGGCCTTCTTCAGTCCATATGGACAATGCGACTGTCTCATTGAGTCGCTCGCGAAGTCGAGTTAACGTGGGGCCGGCTTGCTGTCTAATATTTAAATTTCCAAGAGCTTTGAGTCCTATGGAATAGAACTCTTCTCCGAGTGTATACAGCAAATTGGCATCTCGTTTTAGGAACCCTGTTCGATATAAGCTTGTCAAGTATCGATGCAGTTTGCTTTTGGGCATGTTGCATCGTTCAGAGATCTCAGTGATGGAGAGCGGTACGTCTGCGGTACTGATTTCCTTCAAAATGCTTAGACCAATTTCTAAGGACTGTATCCCGAGTCCTGTCATCTCGCTCTTCATTGTCTCAAACAGTCCTCCACATTGACATTATCAGTCTGTATTACTAAAGAATACATCAAAAAGTGGGATTAATCATCAGCCGATGATCTTTTGAAAGATCGAGTAAAGCGTTTACAAACAATGTGTCCCCATGTTACCATTTGTTCAACAGTTGTAAACCTTATTTACTATATGTGAACTGGGGTGAAGGAAAATGGGACAGACCAACAGCGTTGCTGTGTTGGTTATTGGCGGAGGCATTGGAGGTCTTGCGGCCGCTCTTGCGATTTCAAGGGCGGGTAAACAAGTTTGTGTCCTTGAACAAGCACCGGAATTCGGGGAAATCGGCGCTGGGCTACAGTTAGGTCCAAATGCCATGGCTGTTCTGGACAAACTTGGGCTATATAATGAAGCTTCAAAATATGCTGTTTTTCCAGAACGACTTGTCATCATGGATGCCATCAAAGGAAGAGAACTATCTGCGCTCGATCTCGGACGGGAGTTCATATCTAGGTACGGATATCCGTATGCTGTTATGCATCGGTCTGACCTTCACACAGTGCTCGCGGAAGCATGTAGACGTGAGGGAAACATGTCGCTTCTTACAAATAAAAAGGTAGTTTCCATTCAGGATCATGGAGCGGAAGTAGAGGTTCTATGTCAAGACGGTTCGGTGTATCTCGCAGAGGCTGTCATAGGAGCAGATGGACTATGGTCCACTGCTAGGAAGCTGCTTGTTGAGGATAAACCTATCGCTGATGGATTTGTTGCTTATCGAGGTGCCGTGCCGCTGTCTGGAATGACCGCTCACGCACGTTTAGAGGATGTCGTAATGTGGATCGGACCAGATATGCACTTTGTACAGTATCCCATCCGCAGTAACGAACTTTACAACCAAGTAGCAGTCTTTAAGAGTAAACGCTATCACGAGGGCGCAGAAGACTGGGGAACGCCGGATGAGCTGGACGCTCACTACGCCATGTGCTGCCCGACGATTCAGAAAGCAATCCAGTATATTCATCGGGACCAACATTGGAAGATGTTCGACAGGGAGCCGATCGATAACTGGACACAAGGGCGGATTACGTTGCTTGGTGACTCGGCCCACCCCATGTACCAGTATATGGCTCAAGGGGCATGTCAGGCCATCGAGGATTCGGACTGCTTAGGCAGGATGTTCAGTCTTCACGGGACCAATATCGACACTGTGTTTGCAGAATATCAAAAGGAGAGGATTCCTCGTACAGCTCGCGTCCAGCGAAGTGTTCGTACATGGGGTGAAATCATCCATGCGTCTAATCCCACCACCGTATTGTTGAGAAACACCATCATGGAGCAACGGGCGTCAACTGATTATAGCGTTGTCGAATGGCTCTACGGGGGGCACAAAGTTAAGGCTGAAAATCAGGCGGTAATTTGACGAATACGAGGAGGTAGTTGCAAATGACAGTTCAAATGACATATGAGGAACAGTTGAACGAATTTTATGGACGTTTAAAGAGCAGAAATCTGGGGCCGCTATGGAACTCTATTGGAAGTATTATGACAACCGAACCAAAGCCGCGGGTCATCCCATACCTTTGGAAATGGGATGAGGTTAAGAAGTTCGTCATGGAGTCTGGGGAACTTGTGACACCGGATCGTGGGGGAGAGCGGCGGGTTTTGTTCTTCAGTAATCCAGGGTCTGCAGATCTAGAACCATGGGGCTGGGGGTCTCTCACACATACGTTATATGCTGGTATTCAATTGTTGCTCCCGGGCGAAAAGGCACCGTCACACCGCCATAATCAAAGTGCAATACGTTTCATTGTTCAAGGTTCCGGTGCCTACACAATCGTTGAGGGCGAACGCGTGTACATGGAAGAGGGTGACTTCCTCATCACACCGGCAGGGCTCTGGCACGATCACGTACATGACGGAGACCAACCGATGCTCTGGTTGGATTGCTTGGACATCCCAATGCTCTATCAATTAGGCGCTATGTTTTTCGAACACTATCCGGAGTTTAACCAGCCTGTGACTCGGCCAGATAATTTCTCGACGCTTCGCTACTCTGCGTCCGGGCTTCGCCCTGTTCAAGACCATGACAACCATTACGCCCCACAAGCGGTGTTCAAATGGAAGCAGACGAAACAGGCCTTAGACAATTTGGCAAAACTCGAAGCTGATCCATTTGACGCCTATGCGGTTGAATATATCAATCCAGCCACCGGGAAAGCAGCAGCGAATACGATTGGTGCGATGATGCAGTATCTGCCCAAGGGACACCACACTTCGGCACATCGTCATGTGCATAGTGCGATCTATCATGTATTTGACGGAGAGGGATATACAGTCATTAATGGCGTGAAGTTCGCTTGGCAAAAGGGAGACACGTTCGTGATTCCCAACTGGGCATGGCATGAACACGTTAACACGGGCAATCAAGATGCGTATTTGTTCTCAACCAACGATCTACCAGTTATGGAGGCGTTACATCTCGATAGAACAGAAGCGCATCCGGACACGCATCAGGCTGTGACAGAGGAATTCAAACTGTAATTAGACATACTAATGCGAATTTGCGTGAAATACTCATGGAGAGGACATGAAAACTATGCGTATTGTTTCGTTTCTCAATAACAACGAAGAACGAATTGGAGTTGAACTTCCAGATGGATTTCTGGACCTGAATCTGGCGTGCCGTAGCATGTTGGCTGCGCAGGGGAACCTGATTCGGAACGACTGGCGAATCTACTTATCCCCACAGATGCCGTCGAGTTTCTCAAAGGAAGTCATCGTACGTTGGAACAGGCCCGGGAAGTTATCCAGTTTGCTCTGGATCGTTCTGTTTCGGAACGAGCAGATTACGTCTATGATCCTGCGTCCGTTCAGAGATTATCTCCTATTCCTCATCCTGGCAAAATTGTGTGCGTAGGTAGAAACTACCACGATCACGTCAGCGAAATGAAACGCGATGTTCCAACTATTCCGGTCGTGTTCGCGAAACTTTCGAACACCGTGTGTGCGGACGGAGACGGGGTTCCGTTTCCACGAGTATCTGAGCAACTCGATTATGAAGCTGAACTAGCCATCGTGATCGGAAAGCAAGGTCGATACATCTCCGAGGACGATGCCATGGATTATGTCGCGGGCTACACTGCCTTGAACGACATTACGGTGCGAGATTGGCAACACCGTACACCACAATGGCTCCAAGGGAAGTCGTTCGATCTCAGTGGGCCGATGGGACCGGTAATGGTGACCGCGGATGAAATCGCGGACCCACATAATCTAGATATTAAGTTGTGGTTGAACAACGAATTGCGCCAACACGACAACACTGGTCGCCTGATTTTCAACATCCCGTTCCTTATCTCATTCGTATCTCAGATCATGACGCTTGAGCCAGGAGATGTTATCGCGACAGGGACGCCGGGGGCGTAGGCGTCGCCATGGAGCCGAAGGGATTTATGAAACTAGGTGATGTTGTGAAGGTAGAAATCGAAGGAATTGGCGCACTTCAGAACCAGATTGTTGCAGCAGAAAACGTGAGGAAAATTGAAGCGTCGGTTCAGCAGTTACACGCTGAACTGGAACGGGCGGCAGTAAAGGTGCGGCCAGAGGCGCTTCACTTTAAGCCTGCGGAGGACGCTTGGTCAGTAGCCCAGATACTGGCTCACGTAGCTGAGTTTCAGAATTTCTTCAGTCAGGATGTTTTGCATGTGAAAGCAAATCCAGGTACGAATTTTGGCCGAACGATGGCGAATGAGGAACGTCTAAATGCGGTTAATTTGACCGGATCCGAGACATTGGCAGCACTGCTAGAAGGTGTAAATCGAGGGAGACAGGCAACATTACACATGCTGTCGAGGTTGACAGACGATGATTTGTTAACTGAAGCCGTAAATCCGAAGTTCGGAACTAAAACGGTTGACTGGGTTATCGAGCACTTTATAACCGAACACTTGGAAAAACATATTGGCCAAGTAGAACGAACGCATCGTGCATATCAAGCACAGCCGCAACACTAACGGTATGAGTTTCGGTAGGTCATAAAATCAAAGACTCAACCGTTGTGCTGCAGTTATCGAGCAGCACAACGGTTCAGTGTAGCAAGAAACATAGAGGTACGCTGAACAGGGAGAGATACCGGAGTCTATGGATGCCGGTTTCGGGAGGTTAATGGCTCATGAATATCGTCAATGTCGATGAAGTTATTCAAAATAGTAGATTCAATCGCTTTCATTTGGTATTTCTGATACTTTGTACATTTATGATCACATGTGACGGGTACGATACTTTTATGTTTGGGACAATTGTTCCGTCACTGATGAAGGACTGGCATATGAGCGCGGTGGTCGCAGGTTCTCTTAACAGTTACGCGCTTGTCGGTATGGGTTTGGGAGCACTTGTATTAAGTCCTGTCGCCGATTAAGTCGGTCGCAAAAATATCATCTTTGTAAGCGCTCTTATTTTTTGCGTGTTCATGGGGCTGACAGCATTGTCCACTAGCCCGGCTATGTTCGCTATCTTTCGCTTTATTACCGGGATTGGGTTAGGTGGCTTAATGCCGAACAACGTAGCTTTGGTTACGGAATATGCCCCGAAGCGGCTGAAAAGTACCTTTGTCGCACTCATGTTTAGTGGCCATCCGCTGGGCGGAGTACTTGCGTCGGTGATCGGGATGAATGTAGTACCGGTTGCTGGGTGGCGTGCAGAATTGTGGGTCGGTGTTATCCCTATCATAGCCGTCCCTATTTTTTATATGTTTGTCCCAGATTCCCCTGGTTTCTATGTATTAAGGGGTCAAAAGCATCGCGTGGCGGCAGTCCTAGCTAGAATTACGGGCACGCAGTATGGTGACCAGAGTGAGTATACGATTACACTAAATCAACACGAGGGTTTCCCGGTAAAAAAACTATTCGAGGGTCACCGAGCGCTCTCCACCATTATGTTCTGGCTTGCCTTCTTCATGTGTTTGTTGACGATGTATGGTTTGACCACGTGGCTACCTAAATTAATGACCAATGCGGGTTTCCCGCTCGGCTCCAGTTTAGGTGCTCTGTTGGCGCTGAACGTTGGTGCGATAGCTGGTGCCATCGTTGGCGGCCAGTTCTCTGACCATTTTGGTGCGAAACGGGTTCTTATCACTTCATTTATAATCGCTGCAGTAGCAATGATGTTGATTGGCACTCGACCTGACATGGTATTCCTCTACATTCTTCTGTTCATTGCAGGGGGAACGACCAGAGGTTCACAAATTGTCGCAAATGCTTACGTCTCGCAATGCTATCCGGAAAACATGCGTTCGACCGGCATCGGTTAGGCACTTGGAATTGGTCGCATTGGTGGCATTTTAGGACCCACCATGGGAGGATTGCTGCTGACGGCCAAGCTGCCGTTGCAAATGAACTTTCTCGCCTTTGCAATACCGAGTGTAATTGCTGCCAGCGCTTTGGTATTCATACAGCAACAGTATGGCTTCGGCATGCCGCGATTAAGAAATGGAAAAGCACTGGAATTGGAAGCCAACTGAATATCTTTAGCCCTCACATCATACTTACCTGGCCTTCATGGGTCTGAAGTGTGGCGTCAATGCCGCCAATTCACGAAATCTATTATTTTTGAAGATAATGTCCTCGGATTTGCACAAACTGATGGGGTTAGGTGTAGGTGGAGATGCCCATCTCACCAAGCCCTATCGTCCCCCGGAGATTCCCCGCGCGGGTTAAGCCACATGTGCGACGAGTGACATTGCTATCTGGCTAATCTAGACAGGACTGGGTTTCGTGATACAATGAGATTGTTGAACAATTCCGTTTAATCACAATGAAATCAATGCGAGGCTAGCATATGAGTACACAAGTAGAAATGGCCTACCGGTACCTTAAGGATAGAATTCTTGACGGAACATACAAACCGGCTCAAAAGTTGACAGAAAGCGATTTGTCTCAGGTCATAGGTGTGAGTAGAAATACGGTGAAGCAGGCGTTGTTAAAGCTTGAACAAGAGAAATTAGTGGAAATTGAATCAAATAAGGGCGCTCGGATTAAATCTCTTACGTTGGATGAAATATTGAATTACTTACAAATACGTGAGGTGCTTGAAGGGCTTGTTGCTAGTAGCGCGGCAGTAAATATTAACGACACACAGATCCGAAAGATGGAGGACCTGCTTGAAAACATGCGTGAGCATGTAGATAGTGACAACTTAGACGAATACTCCGTGAAAAACAGAGAGTTTCACGACGTTATTTATGAAGCTTCTACAAATGTGCAAGCAGTAGATATGATAAAGATCATTAAAGAATCAGCTAAATCGTTATCACTTTAGAACCATTTTGGTCCCAGGTCGAACGAAAGAGTCACTTATGGAACATAAACTAATCCTCGATGCGTTGAAAACTCACGATAGTTATGCCGCTCAGCAAGCGATTCAGGTCCATATTTCTCACATTCGTGAAACCATCGATAAGCACTATAACTATCTCATATGAGTTAGGTCAGCAGAGTTTCTGCAGGGCCCTTCATTGTGTGTCTTCCATATTCCACCTTGACACCGCATTCATAGACTCATATAATCGATGATGTTACCAATATTGTTATCAATATTGTTGAACAATTAAGTTCTCTGTTTTGTATAACCTTTTGTGATATTCACGAAGAGGGGCGAAAAAATGTACGAAGGATTACTTGAAGGGGCTTACGATTTACACGTACACACCGGTCCCGATGTGATGAACCGAAAACTTGACGACATGGACATGGCCGAGCGGATTCAAGCCGTTGGGATGAAGGGGTATGGCATTAAATCACATTATTTTTGTACAGCAGAGCGGGCGAAGTTGGTCAAGAAGATGTATCCGAAGGTCAATGCTATCGGTGCAATCGCTTTAAACAATTCGGTAGGCGGACTGAATCCGCTTGCAGTAGAGATGGCGGCTCGTGACGGTGCCAAGATTGTTTGGATGCCCACGTTCGATGCAACAAATGAACAAGAGCACTTTAAGTCAGGTAAACATGACAAGCTTCCGTACTGGGCGACATTACAGATGGAACTAATTGAGAAAGGTAAAACCCAGTCTAGCATTGGCATCTTGGAAAACGGGTCCTTAAAATCGAGCGTGTTGGACATTTTGGACATCATTGCGGATTATAATTTGATTCTTGCGACTGGTCACTTAGGCAAAGATGAGATTTTTGCTATCACCAAGGAAGCTGTCAAACGGAATGTAAAGAAAATTGTCATAACACACCCTGATTTTCCGTCAATCCGACTGACAAAGGTGGAACAGAAGCAGTTGGCAGAGTTGGGGGCGTACATGGAACATTGTTTTACGACGCCGTATTCGAACAAAACAACGTGGGAAGCAGTTTATGAAGAAATTCGGTACGTCGGCCCAGCCCATTGCATCCTGTCAACGGATCTGGGACAGCCTACCGGACCTTATCCCGATGAAGGGCTTTTAACATTTGCTCAAAACTTGTTGGAGAACGGATTTTCTAGAGATGAAGTTCATCAGATGACTGACGAAAATACGACATTTTTAGCTGAAGGTTAAGAGATATTTCTCGGGGAGTGAAACTATCGTGATCGACAAAAATGTAAACCTTTTAGTAGTAAGTGCACATGCTGCCGACTTTGTTTGGCGGTCGGGTGGGACGATTGCTAAATACATTATGCACGGCGCTAATGTGTCATTGGTTATTCTCAGTTACGGAGCACGCGGCGAGTCGAATGACCTTTGGAACGTGGAAGGGCAAACGCTAGATAATGTGAAGACGATTCGCCGGTCCGAAATCGAAAAGGCGGCCGAGTGTTTAGGTGTCTCTAACTTCGAGATTTGGGACTACGAAGACTACCATATGATGATCAATCGGGATCGAATGGATCAAATGGTGAAGAAAATTCGTGAAGTGAGACCTCATCATATCGTGACGCATGGACCGAAAGACGCGTTTAATCCGGATCATGAAATGGTTTCGAAATTTGTTTTTGATGCAAGTGTTCTATCGACATCAAATGGTGTGAGGTTTGACGGATATCCAACTGCCAAACAAGCTCGGATATTTGGTTTGAGCCGCATCAGTCTGAAATCAGCGACTTTAAACCGGAAGTGATTATTGACATCACGGAGAGTTACGAACGTAAGGCAGCTGCAATGAATTGTTTCAAGGCGCAACAGCACTTGATCGACTACTACGGTGCTAAGGCGAGTTTGAGAGGGAATCACGCGCGCCGTGTGTCTGGGGAAAGCAATATAAGTATGCTGAGGCATT